>CAZVYR010000217.1:0-6906 GCA_964631555.1 uncultured Leptospirales bacterium | reverse complement strand
ATTATGATGTAGCAGTGATCGGATCAGGCGCCGCAGGGATGGTCGCGGCATTGACTGCTGCTGAGCACGGGGCCAGGGTAATAATTATTGAAAAGATGAGAAACCTGGGAGGGATCTCAAACTTTGCCGAGGGTATGTTTGCTGCTGAGAGCGATATTCAACGTCAGCAATATGCAGACTACAGCAGGGATAGAGCCTTTAAGGTTATCATGGAATACAGCCACTGGAAGGCAAACGCCCGCCTTGTAAGGGCTTTTGTGGACGAGAGTGCAGCAACAATAAGATGGCTGCTGGATCGCGGGGTTGAGTTCGAAGAGCTTTCTACGAATATGCCGAACGGTCCGATGGTGTGGCATGTTTTAAAAGGGCCGGACAGGGAGAGAGCGTCCCTGATGATGAAAACCCTTGCGGCGAAAGCAAAAGAAAAAGATGTTGCGTTTCGGCTCGGATGTCCTGCAAAGGACGTTATTAAGCAGGAAGGCAGGGTAACAGGACTAATTATTGAAGAAAATGATAAAGAAGTTAATATCGATGCAAAAGCTGTTCTTATTGCTACAGGCGGTTATGCAAACAACAAAGAATGGATAAAAAAATATACGGGGTTTGAACTGGGGAAAAATCTCATACCTGTAGGCAATGTCGACAAGATGGGAGATGGAATACGCATGGCATGGCAGGCAGGTGCAGCTGAAGAAGGGATGGGTGTACTTCAGATTTTGAGAGGAGGGCCTATACACGGTCCGGGCCTCAGCATGCTGGGACCGCTTGAGAGTGCAGCTTGCCAGCCGGGTTTGTGGGTCAACCTTGATGGTGAAAGGTATTGCGACGAGAGTATTCAGGGTAACTTTGCCCTGGACGGCAATGCAATGGCAAGGCAAAAAGACAGATATGTGTTTGCTGTCTTCGATGAGTCAAACGTGCACCACTGGGAACAGAATGGGACTGATTTCGGTACAGGACGTGTTTTCCATCCCGGAGCGCGTCTTAATATGAGTCAGACTTTAAATGAGGCTCTGGAAAATAAGGCTCCTGATATTTACAGTGCGGATAGTCTTGATGAGCTTGCCGAAATGATTAAAGTAGAGCCGGCAGCTTTGAAATCTACGGTTGATGAATATAACGGATTTTGTAAGAAAGGTCATGATGACAATTTTGCAAAAGATCCGAAATATTTAAGGCCGTTAAAAGAAGCTCCGTATTACGCGTTGAAATGCAATGTAAACTTTTTAGGCACTCTTGGCGGCATCAAGGTTACACATAAAATGGAAGTGGTGGATAAAAAAGATAATCCTATCCCAGGTCTTTATGCAGGCGGGCTGGATGCAGGCGGTATTTACGGTGACAGCTATGATGTAATGACTTGCGGAGGTACGCTTGCTTTTGCTGTTAATTCAGGGCGTATTGCAGGGAAAAATATCCTTAAATATATTAATCTTTAAATTTAATTATTATAACAATTATAAGGCAAATTGATCTTATGAATAATAAGACAGAAGCTGATGTTGTTGTCATCGGGTCAGGCGCAACGGGCCTTGCGGCAGGATTGACTGCTGCTGAAGGCGGGGCAAAGGTTATAATTTTCGAAAAGCAGCGCACTCTTGGGGGCAGCAGCAATTTTTTTGAAGGCACATTCGCTGTTGAAAGCGACTTGCAGAAGAAGGATTATATAACTTATAGCAGGGATGAGGCCTTTAAGGCTATTATGGAATATTCTCACTGGAAAGCCAATGCCCGCGTTGTAAGAGCGTTTGTTGATGAATCAGCGGAGACAATTAACTGGCTTCAAAAAAATGGCGTGGAATTTATCGCTGCAACAATAAATATGCCTGATGCTCCTCGTACATATCATACTGTAAGGGGAGCAGGTGAAGCTGCTGTAAAGTCTCTGGCAACAAAGGCCAGGGAAAAAGGTGTAATTATAAAAGCCGGGGTTCCGGTAAAACAGATCGTTAAGCAGGAGGGGAGAATTTCCGGCATTCTGGCTGAAGAGAACGGACAGGATATCGAAGTGACTGCAGGGGCTGTTATTATAGGAACAGGCGGATATACTAATAATAAGCAGTGGATGAAGAAGTACACAGGCTTTGATCTTGATGTTAATCTTTTTATTGTAGGTAATGTTGACAAAGTCGGGGACGGAATACGTATGGCCTGGGAATGCGGTTCTGATGAAGAGGGTATGGGGGTTATTGAATTATTCCGCGTTGGGCCTTTAGGCCCGGAATTCCCGATGAAGTCTCATATTCAGGCTGCAGCAATTCAGCCTGATCTCTGGGTGGATCCGCGCGGTGAGCGGTTTTGCGACGAGGGTATTGCGTTTTATGATACTTCAGTCGGGAATGTTAATGCGAGATTTAAGGAAGGATATACCTGGTCACTCATGGATGATTCTATTAAGAACATCATGATCGAGAAGGGGATTGTAAGGAATTTCGCGACTGAGAATCCTCCGGGGGCTAAGCTGGTAAACTTTGAAAAGGAACTTAAGGCTGTACTGGAACAGGGAACAAAAGAACTGATAGTAGCAGACTCGGTGGAGGAACTGGCCTCAGGGATGGGGGTTGATGCTGTCGTACTTAAAAATACTGTTGATGAATATAACGCTTATTGCGGTAAAGGGCATGACGATCTTTTTGCAAAGAATCCTGCATTTTTAAGACCTCTTAACAGGCCGAAGTTTTATGCTTTCAGGATCAGAACTATATCTTTAGGCACTCTCGGAGGGATAAAGATAAATCACAGGTTTGAGGTTGTGGATAAAAAGGGCAATGCGATTCCCGGGCTTTACGCAGGGGGTAAGGACGCGGGCGGATGCTGGGGAGACAGCTATCCTATAATGCATTGTTCAGGAGCATCTTCGGCTTTTGCATTTAATTCGGGGCGTTTGGCCGCAAAGAATGCCTTGAAATATATAGGGAAAAAGTCAGGGTGAAATTAGAAGCTATTCCGAAAATTCAAATTGTATTTATGATTCTCAATCTGTCAAAAATTATACAGATTTTTTAAAAAGTATTTAAATAAATTTTAAAGTATATCCCTGTTCTGTTTGCTGCTGTTCATATCCATTCCGGATTGTTTTAAAAGCGACTTTGAAACGGAGGGGAAGGAAGTAAGCCCAAGGTCGAAAGGCCCAGGGCCGAAGTCGAGGATAAGTTACGCAGGACTTTGTTTAAAGAAAGAACGATGTAATTACGACTGTGAGATGCAGAGGAAGTGAAGAAAAGACGAACGTGAAACGGAGAGGAAACGGAGGGGAAACACAATAATACCGTTCTAACCTGTATCATGGATGAGAAAAAAGAAGTTAGATAAGCCTAATAGAGGACGAAGCTGTCACGACGCTGGGACGAAGGATATACGGAGGGGAAACGGAGAGGAAGTGGAATTGATACGACTCTGTAACGGAGCGGATGAGATTTTAAGAACGTAAACATTCAACTATAGCATATACGCAATCTGAGTTTAAAATATATCGAATATTTAGATTTTAGAAAACCGGCATGGAAAGTCAGTCAGGAAGTATTATTTTATCTTTTAAATAAAAGAGAGATTGATGAACTTTGATCAAATTTATGCAAAGGCTGAATCCGAAAGCAATTACCTGATGAATAGTGATTGTATTCAGGTCTCTGTTTCGTGCAGGGCAGATCATCCTGCGGGATCAGGGATTGTCGATGCTTTTCAGGCTGGTATTGATAAACAAGGCTTGAATGCCAGGGTCATTCGAACAGGTTCTTTCGGGTATTATGAAATAGAACCGTTAGTCTTGATTGAAAAGCCCGGACATCCAGGCGTGTTATATAAAAGCGTGGATACGGAAATAGTATCTGAGCTTATTAATGACTACCTCGTAAACGACAACCCGCGTGCGGATCTTGCTCTTTGCAGTTTCGGAAATGATAAACCTGAAAATATCCCGCTTGCGGATGATTTAAGTTTGTTCAACCTGCAAAAGCGCATTGCTTTGCGCAACTGCGGCCTCATTGATCCTGAGAATATCAATCATTATATAATGTGCGGGGGATATGGCGGCTTTTCAAGAGCACTGCAGATGAGCCGGGCTAATGTAATCGAAGAAATAGAGAATTCCGGATTGCGGGGCAGGGGAGGAGCTGGTTATTCAACTGCTGAAAAATGGAAGGTCTGTTCCGAGACTGCAGGTGAAGATAAATACGTTATCTGCAATGCTGTTGATTCAGATCCCGGGTCTTTTACTGGGGGATTGCTTCTTACAGGCGATCCGCACTCATTTCTCGAAGGTCTGCTGATCAGCGCTTATGCTGTTGGCGCATCCGATTGTATTGTATTTATGGATTCCGGATATGCTCCTGCCTTAGAAATTCTTAATAAAGCCATTGAACAAATGAGAGAATACAGCCTGCTTGGCAGCAATATCCTGGACTCGGAGTTCTGCTGTGAAATAACCATCAGGGAAGCGCCGGTATCTTTTGTCTTGGGAGAAGAGACGGCTGTCATCAGGCTCCTTGAACAAAAACAGGTAATGCCTTATTTGCGTCCGCCGTATCCTGCGATTAAAGGCTTAAATGAAAAACCGACCCTGATCAATAATATCGAGACCCTGTCAAATGTATCCGCCATATTCCTGGAGAATTCCGAATGGTTTTCCGGTATTGGAACCGAGACAAGCAAGGGCACAAAGATCGTATCGTTATGCGATGGTGGATCTAATAAATATACTGTTGAAGTTCCTTTCGGGACCAGCCTTGGATCGGTTGTTGAAATAGCAGGGATCGGTGAAGAAGGCAGAAGGAATATTAAAGCAGTCCAGTTCGGCGGACCTACAGGTGCGTATTTTACAACGGGTGAACTGGATATAGCAATTGATTATGAGTCGATTAAGGAGTCGGGTTCTGTAATAGGGTCAGGCTTAATTGAGCTGATTGCCGGGAATACGTGCGCTGTTGAATCTGCCAAAGAGAAAATATCTTATCTTCATGAACAATCATGCGGGAAATGCGTTTTCTGCAGGGAAGGGAGTTTGCAGATGTCCGATATCCTGCAAGATATTTTTATGGGAGAAGGTAAACAGCAGGACATCGAAATGTTATGTGAATTAGGCGAACAAATGAAAACAAACTGCATATGTGCTCTGGGACGTACTGCAGCCAACCCGGTGCTGAGCACGATCAGGCTGTTTCGTGATGAATATGAGGCCCATATAAAAGATAAAAGATGCATTGTAAAAAGCGATACTTAAAATAATCTGAGAGTAAGATTTTGGGTGTAATAAAATTTAATATAGACGGCCAGGATGTTGAGACACAGGAAGGGAAAAGCGTGCTTGAGGCTGCGCTTGATGCCGGTATATACATCCCTCACCTGTGTTATCACGAGGATCTTTCGCCTATAGGCGTATGCAGGTTATGTGTTGTTGAAATAGAAGGCATGGAGGAAATACAAACATCGTGTACAACACCTGCTGCTGACAACATGCATGTGAAAACAAAGACGGAGAATTTGGAAAATATACGACGCCTTGCAATGGAGCTTATATTGTCGGGCCATCCGCCTGATTGCGGTACATGTGTTAAATACCTTAATTGCGAATTACAGTCCCTTAAACAGTATCTTGTCGGAGATCATTTAAGGGTAAGAACACGTTCAAAATTATTCCCTGTTAATTCGGATAATCCTATTTTTTCACATGATCCGAACAAATGCGTTCTGTGCGGGAGGTGTGTAAGAGCGTGCCATGAACTGAGGGGCATGGGAGTTTTGTTTTATAAGAAGAAAGGTAAAGAAACATATATCGGAACTGCTTCGGGTCTTCCGCTTGCTGAATCCGGATGCAGGTTCTGTGGGGCCTGTGCCGAGGTCTGCCCCACAGGCGCGATAATGGATAAAGAAGAATTCGCAAAGGGGAAAAGCAGGAAAGCGGCGGTTGTCCCATGCAGGTACACATGCCCTGCAGAGATCGATGTACCGCGATATCTCCGGTTTATACGTGAAAAGAATTATTCGGCAGCAACTGCCGTAATAAGGGAAAAGGCCCCGTTCCCATTGGTACTCGGCTATGTATGCGATCATCCGTGTGAAGATGTATGCAGAAGGGGCGAAATAAACCAGCCTATCGCTATCAGGGAACTGAAGAGGTTCGCTGCGGAGCATGATGCGGAACGTATCTGGAGTAATGATTCGAACAGGAAAGACCCATCAGGAAAAAAAGCGGCTGTCATAGGTTCAGGGCCTGCCGGACTGACTGCTGCTTATTATCTTTCTAACCAGGGCCATGAAGTTACGGTATTTGAGTCATTACCGCTTGCCGGCGGTATGATGCGCTATGGAATTCCAGAGTATCGTCTTCCCAGGGATGTTCTTGATGCAGAGATCGGAGTAATTGAAAAGAGGGGGGTCGAAATTATTACCGGTAAACGGGTCGAATCTCTTGATCTGCTTTTTGACGATGGCTATGACGCTGTTCTTGTGGCCATTGGTGCCCATAAAGGACAGAAGCTTTCGATCCCCGGTGCTGATAACAATGATGTTTTAATCGGACTTGATTTTTTAAGAGAAGTGAATCAGGGCAAAAAAATAGAAATAGGCAAAAGGATCATGGTTTTGGGCGGAGGGAATGTGGCATTTGACTGCGCCCGGGCAGCACGCAGGATCGGGGCCGAAGAAGTAAGTATAGCCTGCCTGGAATGTAGAACGGATATGCCTGCAGCATGCGATGAAATCGATCAGGGAGAGGAAGAAGGAATATTTATATATCCTTCAAGGACATTTACGCGGATAGTAAACGAAAGCGGAAAAATTAAGGGAGTTGAATTTCTTGAAGTGGAGTCCTTCTCTTTTGACGAAGAAGGAATTCCTCAGATTGAAACTGCAGAAGAATCACAGCATACTATAGAAGCTGAAACAGTATTATTCGCGATCGGACAATAC
>CAZVYR010000216.1:0-6930 GCA_964631555.1 uncultured Leptospirales bacterium | reverse complement strand
GCCCTGAAGCGCGATTTCCTGGATAAATATCCTGTTGATCTGTATATTCCCGGATGCCCTGTACACCCGCTTACAGTCATAAACGGCCTCCTGGCTTTTTTAGGAAGATAATCCCCTGAGTGCAGCTAAATGGCCTTCCCCTCCGTATCCTCTCCGTTTCACCTTCGTCCCAAAGTCGTTCTTCAGAATACATTCCATATTCCAGCTCTGAAGATAAAAGTCTTTTATAATTATCAGTCTCTCTTATGACCTGGAACTTCCAACCTGGAACTTATTTGCTTCCCCTCCGTTTCAAATACGTATTAGTATCCTGTAAGGATACTAAAGTATCCCCGGCAGGCATCATATTCTTTACTTGACCCCAAAGCGAAAAAAGCATAACAATTACATAAGACAAGAAAAATATGATTATGCGACTTCATAGCCGCCGGCCCTGTTCGCTTAAACATAAGCATCATACTCATCCGGTCCCATGCGGCAGAATAACAATATGCGGGAATTTCAGATCAATAACATCGGAATACATCTCAACATACAAGGCGCGCGCCGGTACACAAAAGTGAGCTACCCAATACGCTACGGCCAATACTCCGAGATACAAACCCCGGAATACACATACCAGTTCAACCTCAACGGAGAACTGAAATATATGCACGGCCGGGGCCATGACTGGCCTCACGGAGACTGGCTCAAACGTACAGCAGCAGGCGACTGGATATATTATACAGCAGGGGAATACACCAATATCTACACCTATACCGGGGAATACTACTTACCATGCTTTCGGTATCCGTCCAATTCAATCTTTCCCTACAAACCCTTCGAAAACAATGCTGTCAATTCTGCGATCAATTCTTTTCCTGATCTCAAAAAAAGAATTGCCGCGCAGGCCGAAGAGCCGCTTCCCAATGACATAAAAGAATTTCTGAAGGATATATCAGGTAAGGATAATTCGCCGTACAATGCCGTACCAGATTCCCTGCGCGATATCACAGGCGCGGATATATCCGTACTCCCGCCTGACACCCGCAACGCGGACTACGATATAATCCCTGTAATGATCGCGGATGGCTGCCTGTACAACTGCGGCTTCTGCAATGTCAAGTCAGGCAAAGAAATACAGCTCAGAACAAAGGAAAACATATCCCTGCAGATCTCTGAATTAAAGGCCCTGTATAACAACGACCTGGCAAACTACAATTCAGTATTTCTGGGAAATCACGACAGCCTTTATGCCGGGGCCGGCCTTATCGAATACGCGGGTTTGCAGTCATACGAAGCATTTAATATTGCCAGCTCATATATGAAAGGAGCAAATCTCTTCTTATTCGGCAGCGTTTATTCTTTCCTGAAAGCGGACGAACCTCTTTTCAGCGCGCTGAACAATCTGCCTTTCTACACATACATCAATATAGGACTCGAATCAGCGGATCAGCCAAGCCTGGATATTCTTGAAAAGCCCGTAAAAGAAAAAGACGTTAAAGATGCATATCACAGACTGATCGATATAAACATGAAGTATGAGAACATCGAAGTAACAGCAAACTTTATTCTGAGCTCCCTTCTTCCGGAGAGTCACTTTAAAAGCATAGAAAAACTCACCGGGAATTATCCAGGCCGCAATTACCCAAAGGGATGCATCTACCTCTCGCCAATGATCGATGAGCAGGATAAAAGTAATATGCGGAAAGACTTTATCCGTCTTAAAACCGCAAGCCGGTTACCCTCATATCTGTATATAATTCAACGCTTATGATTCATTAAGAACATACAGGATAATTATTGACATGGCAGTTTGCATTTATCTTGTCGCGTTTATGATCTAATCAGGCAATACCTTTTTTTGATTTCACTTTGCGAGACGGAAATATGACCCGTTTTCGATCTGATTTCTCCTGCCGTTTAAGAATATCTTCAAAGATTGCATCGGCATTATTGTCAAATTTAGATGCATATTTTTCTCTTAAATTCCGGGTTTCCTTTACAATTGGATCTTCCCACATAATGTTAACCCTCCATTAATTCTTGAGGTGTACAAATGACCGGCGGTTCTAAGCCATGATTACGGCATATTTCCTCGACTTTTGGGCGAATCACTGCATTTGCTATATGGACACAATTCCAAGTAAGTAAATGGAATGGATTATCTACTTACTTGGAATTGTAGTTTCAATATATACTTTTGGCTTCATAATATTATTGCCGAGTGTTATCTCATTCAAATCAATCATCTATATGATCATTTTAAAATGGAAACAAATAAACAATATATTACAAATATAAATATCGCAATCAATTATTTTATTATCGAATTATATCCATATCACTATAAAATGCCAGCCAGCATTTCAATAAACATTTATATCCGGAAAGCCTTTATTAAATCAATTATCAAACATCCGCAATCCTGACATCGTAATCCGCTTCTCTTATTATCGAGAGAATATCTCTCATCTTGCCGGCATCCCCTGTAGTATAAAAAACCGAGCTTCCATTAGCATTCCCCTGTTCTTTTTTCAGGTTCAGCTTCTTAAGCATATTCAATGCATGACGCGCGACAGCAGGAGCCGGATCAATTACAGCTATCTTATCCCCGGTTATTTTCCTGATTGCCCCTTGAAGAAAAGGATAATGCGTACATCCCAGAACAAGAAAATCAATATTCTTTTCCAGCATAGGATATATATACTTTCTGAGCAGTTCCAGAGTAGATTCACTTTCAAAATCCAGTTCTTCAACCTTCTCCACAAGTCCGATCCCTGCCTGTTCAATAACCGTCATACCCTTCGCGTATTTTGCTTTTGTATTATTGAACAACTCGCCTTTTAAAGCACGCTCTGTTGCAAGAACTCCGACAGACCCTGTTTTGGTCTGCGTCAGCGCAGGCTTTATCGCGGGCTCCATGCCTATAAACGGAACTGAATAATTCTTACGCAAAAAATCAATAGCCGAAGCAGTTATCGCGTTGCACGCTACAATGATCATCTTGCATTTATTATCGATAAAAAAATCGATTATTGTCTTTACCCTGCTTATTATAACTTCCGGATCCTTTGATCCGTACGGACAGAACCCGCTGTCCCCGAAATAAATATAATTCTCATCCGGCATAATTTTCACAAGCTCCTGCCAGACACTAAGCCCCCCTAACCCGGAATCCATGATCCCAATCGCACGTTTTGTCATATACTGATTTCTTCTGGAAACTGCTTTTATCCTGTATTTTATTTATATCACGGCAAATATTTAATAAAATCAAAAATAGCAAGATATTTTTCTTAATATTTAAAGCAGTCCTTTGGGGAGTAAATTAAATTCCAGCGCCTCTTTAACATAGCCTCATACATTAAAGAAATCCACACTGCCCCTCAGCGATTCCGCGATACCTGCCAGTTCCTCTGAGTTCCCCGACATCTCTTCTGCGCCTGACGCAAAAGTCTGCGTAAGCTCGTTTATATTGTTCACTGATCTGGAAATTTCGTTGGCAGCATTCTTCTGTTCATCCATAGCTGCCGTTAATTCGCCTGAAAATACTTTTATCTCTTCTATTACTTCCATTACCTCTGCGCTTGACTCAAGCTCGTTTTCCATGGTTGAAACAAGATCCGTGATCATTTCTTTTATAGTTGAGACCCCTTTAATAATATCACCAATGGTTACGACCGCCCCGCTCATAGCATTAACACCTTTGGTTATCTCATCATTATTAAGTTTAATGAGCTGGTCAATATCTCCAATACTCGAAGCAGTCAGGTCAGCGAGCTTCGAAATCTCGTCCGCAACTACTGCGAACCCCCTCCCGCTTTCGCCAGCCCTCGCTGCCTCTATAGCCGCGTTCAATGAAAGAAGATTTATCTTATCCGAAATTCCGGTAATGAGCTGGATGATCTCCAGAACCTTTTCGGAACTCGAACCTATCTTTGTTATACTGTCCTTCATATCCATAAGCGATTTATCTCCTTCCATTGCCTTGGAAGCCAGGCTGTCGGTCAGGAGCATTGTTTTACCTGCCGACTTATTCATGTCTCGGAAAGTATTGTTTAATCTGCTCATCTTACCGTTCATATTCACAATATTATTGTCAAGTGATCTTGTCTTATCCGCTATTGTTATAGTAGCAGCGCTAATCTCTTCAATGGTCGCGGTTACTTCCTCTGCGGATGCGGCCTGGTCCTGTGCATTGCTCGAGAACGCGACCGACGATGCCGAAAGCTCATCCGCCGCGCTTGCCATCTGGTTGACCTTATCCAGAACCTCAACAATTACTTTCCTGATATTCCCTGCAATATCCTTTACAGCTCCCAGCAGTTTCCCAATCTCATCGCGTGACATATCGGCAATCTGTACAGCCAGTTGCCCGCTTGCCAGTTTATGTGCAATGTTCATTATATTTTTTATAGGCCCCGTAAGGCTCCTGGTTAAAATGATCCCAGCCGCTATCAGGAACATGATAAGAGCCATGCTCGCGATATTGGAGATCAACACGATTTTTTTAATATCGGCCACACTTGCTTTGTACATATCTTCAGCTTTTTTTTGCGACATTTGGGTTAATTTTTCATTAGCGATGCGCATATCATTGAATATTTTTTTATACTTGCTGAAATAAGTTTCCCTGGCTGTCCCGTAATTATTATTTTCAATAGACTTTGTAATATCAGCCGTGATCCCTTTAAGATTTGTATAATTGTCGTTATAAACATTAAAAAGACCCGACTTTTCCCCGCCTGACGCAATAAATAATTCCTCAAATTTACCGAATCTTTTTCCGGCCTGGTCGATATTTTCACCGATAGTATCAATTAATTTTTGCCTTGTCTCTCCAGCAGGATTATAATCTTTATCCAGTAAATTGCTTATAGCCAGGCTGGACTGATGAGCGTCCCTGTCCGCCTCTATGAGATATCGCACGCTCAGAGAACCTTCATTATAGATTGATTCGATTTTTGGTTCTGTTGAACTCAGATTCAAATAATTATAAAATACCAGGCTGGAATTTAAAATTACAATAAATGCAAAAAAAACAATAACACGAGCACCGATTTTAATATCAGTAATTTTCATAATATTCCCTCATAAAAAAATAATTTTTAACAGTATTATAAAATGACTAAACTAGTTGGAAGAATCTATGTTAATGCGGGATTCCTGCTTTTCTATAATAGCTGAATAATATTAATATCATATCCGCCAGGATTAACAATTATTTTAATATTGCTAATCCCGGCCGACATGTTGTGGTCTTATCTGCCTATACCTAACATCCTGTTGCCGTTTTTGAAACTTTTAGTTTACAAATTTTCCTTTGACCATAAAATATATCTTTACGTATCGGTCAATTATTTTATCAATATATTTCGAACTCTTCGTGTTATTATCCTGCAGCGGAAATATCTTGACTTTTTAAAAGCTTCCTGTTGATGCTCCAATCAATTAAAATATCATTCGTACATATATAAAATTGAAACAAACAGAACCTTTATGCCGGAGCAGATCATGAAAACAACAATATCTTATTTCACAGGAACAGGGAACTCGCTGAAAATAGCAAAAGATCTCGCAGATAATATAAAGGATTCACAGATCATTCAGATAAATAAAAAACTTATTGATTCCGGCAATATAAAAGCAACAGGAAGGATAGGGATCGTCTTCCCAGTTTATGTAAGCGGGGTGCCGTTAATTGTCGAAAAATTTATAAATAAGCTGGATATAGATGAGAACGCGTATATCTTTGCAATTGCCAATTTCGGAGGTTCCGCAGGTATCTCTATCCCGCAATTGAATGACCTTCTTATGAAAAAAGGAAAAAAACTCTCAGCGGCATTTGAGATACTTATGCCGGATAACACCCAGATACTCTTCCCTCCCGGATCACCGGAAGAACAGGAGAACTGCTTCAAATCCCAGAAAAAACTAATGCCGGATATAGCGTCCGTCATAAACGAAGGCATTTCTAATTATAACAGGAATACAAAAACATCGTCAAGACCTCACGAATTCAATCCCTGCGAAATGGCAAAGAACTTCCGGTATGATGAAAAATGCACTTCCTGCGGCATCTGCGAAAAAGTCTGCCCTGTCAATAATATCAAAATGTCCCATGACGGGAAGCCCGAATGGCAGGGACATTGCGAACAATGCCTTGCATGCATGCAGTGGTGCCCTGAAGAATCCATACAGTTCGGCACAAAAACATCCTCCTGGGGCCGCTACCATCATCCCGACATCAAAGTTCAGGAACTCTTTCAGAAAGATTGATACCCTGCTCCCGATGCATTTCTGATCCTCTAAAAAACACCAGGCTGCGCCTGGTGCATTTCTTTTTTATATAATCAGGTAATTTGCTGTAACATTTCCAGAAACGGTCGGTCGCTTTCGAATTCATAAAGACTTATTATTTAAAGGTCTGATTTTACCATTATCATTATCAGCAAGAGCTTCATCAGCTAATTTATCAAGAATATGTTCTGAACCTGCAAATAAATTTTCCCATTTTTTTTCTGTTTCCAGTTCTTCCAAAATTCACTCCTTTAAAAACTAACTCTTTTCATTCTCTGTTAAACAATGATTCTTCTATCCAAACTCATCTATCAAATAATCCTGAAAATATTTCCCTGTATGAATAATGTTGTTTCCCTGTTTCTCCAACTCAATTATCTTGAAAAGCTGATCTAAATTTGTTTTATTCCTGTTAATTATAGTACAGAAATATTCATTCATATTCTTCATGAATATTCTGTAAAGATATGAAAAAATATAATGATCTGCTGAATGTAAACTATATCCGATAAAATAAAATGATTTTGCTTTTAGCATATATTGCTCTGCTGTATTCCACGTTTCCCCAAGTAACGATTCCCATATTGAATCATCAACCATTTTTTCTTTTTGATAAAAGAATGGAAGCATTATAGGTGAAAACATTTT
>CAZVYR010000215.1:2716-6934 GCA_964631555.1 uncultured Leptospirales bacterium | reverse complement strand
GTATTACTGACAAATTGCTGAAAGCGCTGGTATTTAATCCTGTTAAATTCTAAAAATTTTTGTTTATTATTTTCAATGATTTCAAGGAGTTCCATTTATTGTACAAACACCTTCAAAGGATTTTTACTTGCTTAATTTTATCCAGATTCAGAATATCCTGAAAAAGCTAAATATTAAGACTACAGCCAATCTAATATATTCTATATATTTTAATCGCAGCAATAAGTCATATTCAAGGAAAAAATAAAAGCTTTGTTTTGCCTTACTGTACCATCTGTATATCCGTTACGAGTTCAAATATCGGATTAGACAAAAGGCTACCGGTGCCGGAATGTGTCTTTAAATAATAATCAGCTTTTAAAATTAATGGAAAAATTCTCTTAATACTTTCATGGGAAAAGTTAGTCGTACAATTTAAAAAATTTTTCTGATTTCTTTGACTTATCCCGATTTCACGTAATGCCTCATCTGTGTTAAAACCCTTCTTTATTAGAGAATAATATTTTTCTATCAATTCAGCCTGTCTCATAATAAGCTTTAAAATTGCCAGTTCGTGCATTCCTGAGCCGATAATCTTGGCCAGGAAATGAAAAATATTTTTATCCCTTTGAAACAAGGAATCAATGAATTCAAAAACCGAAATACTCTTATTATCCTCAATAAGAAGTTTAACCAGATCGAGAGTGATCAGCTTTTCACCTGAAGTAATAACTTTGAACAAAGCTTCATCTATTTTTTTAATATCCCTCCCGGTATAGTCTATTAAAAGATTGACCGCTTCCCTGTGTATTTCCCTGCCGCTCTTTTTTACAGATCTGATTATATAATTATTAAGATCGCTCTCAAAAAACCGCCAAAACTGTACTATTTTAATAATTTCTATATTCCTGCTGTCAATAACCGGCGGCACTTTATTTTCATTGCTTGTCATGATCAATATATTTGACTCAGCCATTGTCGAAATTAATTCGCCGAACAACCTGGCATCCTCTCCTCTTGACTTAAGGGAATTAACGTTTAATATAACACATACCTTTGAATTAGAAAACATCGATCCTGATAAAAGAAACTCTGCAGCAACATTCAATTCATCAGATTCCATATGGAATCTTCCAGTTGAATAGTGCCTGTCTTCTTCATTGGTAAATATCTTTTCTATAATCTTTTGTATGATCTTTTCTTTTTCCCCTTCTTCTTCACCCAGAAAAAGATAAATATTCTCCATTTTACCCGCGTTTAACTCTCGTTCCAGTTGTTTAGAATCCGGATATTTTCGAAATGCCATTTTATTTCTTACCTTTTTCAATTGGTGTCATAAGTTTTGTATACCATCCGTCCATTATCTTTAAGGCAATTCTCTTTGCCAGATTATCAAGTATTTTCTCCTGAATAAGGATTTCGGAAGATATTGGAGGAGTAATTTCCGAAAATTCCTCAAATGCCTGGATACCACGCTCAAAAAATATCTCTTTATCCTTCTTTAGATCAAATAATTTTACAGAAGTAATGATCCTGAGTCTCTTACGAACAGGTTCCCCGGTATTTTCGAAAACAATCGGCTGAAGCTGATAGGCGAATACAATACCGTTCAGCTTTAAATCAGCATAGTCATACCGGGATACTACTGCAAGTCTCCCATCCATATTTATTTGACTTTTTAATTTTATCATTAGCTTTTCTGACAGTAATGGGACATTGGTTAAATTTCTGAATCCTGATATAAATAACCTGTTAGCTTCCCTGGGGACAACAGGTTCCCCGTTTAAATCATCAATAATATCTTGTAATGCTGACTCACCCTTATCTTCAGAAGACAGACAACCCACTATGGAAAAAACGAATATCAATAAAATCGTCAGAGCCTTTAAAAAAAACTTTTTAAGATCGTAGTATCTTGTATCATAAAATGTTGCCTTCGACAGGAAGTTTACCCATTTAGTTTGCAAATTGACAAGCTTATATACTCCATAAGAACATCTGAATATTAAATCATGCAACAAAATCCCCATAGTAAATCAAATCCTGCTTAAAAAAAATTAAAAATATTATTCCGGCTACATAAAAAATTCTAAAAAATAAAAGCAGATTACCGATAATAAACACATATCATTTTACACTCATAGTCTTCCTTTATATGCAAAGTTGCGCTCAATCGAACTAACACTTTATTTATATAATAGAAGACAATAAATATAAAAACGGGATAGTCTCTATCCCGTTTTTTATTTAACCGGTCCAGGCTACCTGACGACCTCGCGGAATTTATAAATCTCTTCTATATATTTTGAAGCAGACCTATTCCAAAAACTGATTGAGTCTTCCGCAATAATTCTGGCCGAATAAACGATTTTATCATCATTTTCCAGAAACCTGGAAGCTCTTTCAATGGCATCATAAAAAGCCCAAGGGCTGAAATCAGCAAAGAGAAAGCCATTGCCCTTAACCCTGCCTCCGTCTATACTGACTGGAAAAACCGTATCTCTCAGCCCCCCTGTTGCCCGTGCAATAACCATGCATCCGCATGACAATGCTTCAAGCTGGGATATCCCCCCGGGCTCGCTCATCGACGGCATGCAAAAAAAATCCGCTGACAGCAAAGGAATACTGACATCCTGGAATCCGAACGAAAGTGACACCTTTTCAGGATAATATTGGTTTAGCAGATACAGGCCGTGGGCTATTTCCTCTCCCCTGTTGTCACCTGAGGCTACAGCCCCGCCTATAATGATCTGACAATTCAGACGCGTGAATATGCCTTCAGATGCTTCAAGCAAAAGCTGAAATCCTTTTTGTTCTGAAATACGGTGGATCATACATAACAGTGTTATATCCGGATCAACCCTGAATCCCCTTTGTACTTGAAGCATCATCTTACTGGCGGTTCTTTTTATTATATATTTTCTTTTCGGATCCTTGATGCTTTTGAAAGAACCGGCTCCATCCAATATTTCCGGGTATCTGGTTTTGATCTTCTCCTTAAGCGAATTATTTCCTTTAATAACAAATAATAATTCAGGATAATAATCTTCAAAAAAATGAGACGATTTATATTTCTGATTTATTCTCTTCCTGAAATCCTTCCCTATCGCGTTGCTGATACCAAGGACATTATTCAATATATGTTCAAGTCCATCACAAGTTTTTTCAATTTGCTTCGCATAGGAAGGGCTGACCGTAATTACCTTATCGGCGAATCTTATTCCGACAGCCATGCAGTTGATCCTGTCATTATGTACCGGGTCTGAAAATTCTCCTGCTCTCCATGCCGGAAGGTTAAACAAGTCAAATAAGTTAAAACCGTTTTCATAGAAATGAAACGAGTCGAAATACTGCCATCCGCCATTATGGATAACATGCATATATTTATTCATTAAAAAATTCTGATGATTGGCATAGAAGGGATCAGAACGCAAAATACCATTGAACAGCCCTGTATATGCATCATTCGTAAAGGTAAAATAAGGTTTCAAATTAAATCTTATTATCAGCTCAATAGCTGCCCTTGCAAAAGCTACCCGTCTCTTTACCTTTTCCTTCGAAGTAATACCCCAGTACAGACCGTCGAAGAACTCATGATGATCAAGCAGAAAATACCTGATCCCTTCCACGACTCCCGAATGAACTCCTACCGTGTACTCTTCTTCCTGTATCCTGAAATTAACATTTACTCCGGTATATTCCACATTGTATTGTAAAACAGCTTCGTCCATTTTTTTTACGGCCTTTTCATCGCCTCTTCTGTAATAACCGGTAATGACATATACTTCTTCGCCCTGTTTTACAAGTTCCCTGGGTAGTTCATACACGACATTAGCAAGTCCTCCGCTTTTTGAAAAAGGTTCGGCTTCCGCTGCCAGGAATACTATAGCACCAGTCCGGTTATGGAATTTGATATAATCCCCTATCCTCTTCAGAATCTCGTCCGAATCACCCGACATTATTTCTATATATTTTAATACATGTTCTTTATCTAAAATATTGTTGTTATAAATATGAAAAAGGCTTCGCTTAACGCCTAATTCCAGAATATCTTCCCTGCCGATAAAAAGCATTTTTAATTTTTTTACAATAAACTCTGAAAAGTTTTTATAGTTATTAATTCCGGATTTTATTTCGTTAAAAGCGAAATTCGAGATAAAATGGCGGGCATCCGAAATAAAGACAAGCCTTGAAAAAGAATCTTTTAAAAAATCATCATAATATACGGCAATATCTCCA
>CAZVYR010000215.1:0-2706 GCA_964631555.1 uncultured Leptospirales bacterium | reverse complement strand
AAGCACTCCTGCTATTTTTTTTGAACACCCTCACCCGAAACACTTCCCCTCACTCTTGCCAGGTCTGATCGCAATATTCTCCTTTTGGCAAGCATCTCTTCCAATAGTTTTTTTTCTTTGTTTTTCATTTTGAACTAGTTATGGAAAAAAGAATCTTATAAAAAATCAACATAATATACGGCAATATCTCCATCCCCTAATTTTTCCATTTCCAGGAGTTTGACCCTGTCAGTATAGGAAACAGTAGTATTGATCCTGCTGTTCTTCAGTTCCCTGCCTGTGTAAAACCCTCGGCCGCCTGTAATCTGCGAATAAAGAGGATCAATGATCTTAAAGTATGCGTTATCCTGTATAGGTAATACCGGGTTATCAAACTGCAGAGAAACATACTGATTTGAATCTGAAAAATTGAAGATACCGATCCAAATCATATCGTCAGAGAAAGTCATAGCAGAAGCAACCATATTATTATTAGCCCAGATCAGGTATCCCTTTTCTTTGCTTTTCCTGTGAAATCCGTACCATTCCCTGTAAAAGCCATCAACACTTCGATGTGAGGCGCTTTCAAACTGGTTCCAGTTCACATAAATATTATCCAGAAATACCTTCCACCCTTCTCCCTCAGCACTTCCTTCATAGTCGAGTATCACATTGCTCATGAACATTGTAAGTGCGACTGCGGCCCTTAACCCCCTGTGCCCGAACGTATTCAATGCTCTTCTTTCATCATGATTGCCAAGGATGCCCAGTAATTCCGTACCGGAGGGTAATACTGACGGATAATAACTATCATAAACATGATATATTTCCCTCACATCAGTCTTACCATGAATAATGTTCTCACAAATTTTAAACAAAGCTGAATTATATGGCACTATCCCGGTCCTGACTAAGTATTTCTCGTGACCCCAGTAACATTCAGCAATATTAATAAAAAAAGTCTTATACTTTTCTTTTAACTTTCTTTCTATATTAAGCATTAAAAAATAATGAAACGGTACAGCTAATGTATCCCTGCATGCCGAGTCATAATATCCTGTTGTGATAAAATGCCCGTCTTCCCTTTCGTTTACAATGATCCTGCCTTCCAGCATTTCTTCATGTGTTCTCTTTCTGCCGTTCTCATAAGTATAATTATTTCTTTTCATCATAATAGGAACAGCATGAGCCGAGTCGAACCTGATCCCGTCAATATCGAATCTGTCAATAAGCGTATTAACCGAATCGGCAATCCATTCCCATACCTCAAACATCCTGTAATTATGCAGTCTGCCGTCATCCCAGCTTCCGTACCTGCCGTCAGTTGAGGCCCGTTCAACAAGGCGGCCTTCGTTATTATAGCATTTGACAATATATTCTTCCGGGAAATCACTTCTCCTGTTAAGATGGGGTACTATGTCAACTATAACTTTTATATCAAGGGAATGCGCTTTAGTGATAAGATCCGCGAGCGCATCCTCCCCCCCCAGGGACGTTTCAATTTCCGTAAGGCTCATGGGGGAAAACGGCGAAGGAGATGATGCCCCCGGAGCCCAGTCTTCCCTGTTGTGCCCTCTCTGCTGAACCCCCAGCAGATATATACCCGTAATCTTATAACGATCCTGAATGTATTCCAGGTGCATGGTAATATCCCGGAAAGTACCAAGCCTGATGACCTCACCATGTTCATTATAGACAAGACCCGGATGTCCTGAGCCGTCCTTCCAGAACACTCCCGTATGCCCATGGATATCCGGGAATATTTCCAGAATTATTCCGCCCCGTAAATCAGGCATAACATTGATCCTGCCGCTTGTGCCGGGAAGATTAACCCAGGACGGCTCCTTTGTCTTCTTAAAAACAACGAAGTCATAATGGCCCGGCTTGCTGAATTCTATATCCGTGTAATGGATTTTTCCGGTCCTGTCATAAGCAAGCGACTCCTCTAAGAATTCGATATCCTCTTCATGAGCGATCATACCGGAAAGATTATTCCTATAAATCCTCACAAAATACTTCGATCTTTCATGAAGCCTGAATTCCAGCCTGAAGTTCTGGCCTGCTCTGCAGTTGAGAAAGCGAGTGGCAAGCGGAGCATCAAACTCTTTAGGGGAAAATATTCTCTCAAGCAGAATGTTTGCGCTGTTCCTTATTTCATGAATATCATGCCCTGAAGCAGAAACAAGCAGTCTTACGATCTCCCTTAAAGATTCGGCGTCACCCGCCCTTTTATATCTTCTGGCCAGCCTGCCGAGAGATTCCGTTTCTTTTAATACTTTATTATAATCAAAATCCATTTCTCTGCCGGGCATTCTGGCGTCAAGCATCCTCAGCGAGGCCTCGCGTCTTTTACCGGTGAATTTCTTTAATACAGCCGGTTTCTTTAATTCAACTAAATCGATCCTTTCGGGCGGATGTATTTTCAGAACCTCATCAACAAGAGCATTCAAACTCCTGGATACCTTTGGCGGGAAAATCTCTATATGCGCGTACCCTGTTTCGATAGCCCTTGCTTCAATCATCAGAAGAAGTTTAAAGGACTGAAATAATGAATTACTGCTTTTCTTTTCTTCGTTCAACAAAACATCAAAAATGTTCAGCCCAAGGTATATCGAAGGGATTTCATCCAGCTCAGGGCCTGTTCCTACATGTGAGAGGACCGTTGTTTCGCTTGAAATATGATACAAGGTAGGACTGCCGGACCTTTCTTTTACCAGTACAAATCTT
>CAZVYR010000214.1:0-6990 GCA_964631555.1 uncultured Leptospirales bacterium | reverse complement strand
TCCATGGTTTATTTCTCCTTTTCAGCATACTTTAAATATTAACATTCAATGTCCGTCCTTCTTACTTATTGCATTCAAATAAAATATACCTGAGCGCTCTATTTTATGGATAAGTGAAAAGTAAAATAATTATAAATTAATCCCGGAGGTAATGGTTTTTTATTATAATGAGGATCAGGAAAAGTGATTATCTCAGGTTATGTTGATTTCAATATCCTGCATGAATTTCGATAAGATTGAATCAACATTATATGTTTCTGCACGTTTAAGGGCTTTCTTTTTAAATTCTCTTTGTGTATCCTTACTATTAAAATACTGTATTATAAAATCAGCAAGTTCCGATTTCGATTTTGCAAGATAGCCGTTTACTCCGTTGTTTATAATCGCTTTCGGCCCTTTTGTATTATACGCGGTTACAGGCAGACCGCATGACAGGGCTTCAAGCACCACACAGCCGAATGTATCGAATTTTGAAGGAAGCAGAAGGATATCTGCTGCCGAATAAATCTCCGGAAGATTTTTATGATCTATCCATCCCAAATATATTGCATCGGGCAGAACTTCCCTAAGTAAATGTTCTGCTGGTCCTTTGCCTGCAATAGCGATCTTTGCATGTGGATGGCTATGCCTGATCTTTTTATATATTTGCGGCAGTTCCATGACGCCTTTTTCTTCACTCAACCTGCCTGCGAAGAGAATTACAGGATCGCCGTTAGTAATTCCGAAAATATGATTTCTGTCCGCTTTTACAGGTTTAAAAAAATTCTCTGCCCAGTGCGCAGTTAATTTTACCCTTGACCTGTCGAATCCCATGGCACTGCTTAAGAGCCACTTTTCCTGTTCATCATTAAGCACAAATAATTTATCAAAGTTCTGGTAAAAAGCTCTTAGTATTCTCCTCAGCCTGCTTTGGTCATGATGATCCAGGTTAAGAACTTTTTTGCCGAACATCATCCAGTCCGTGTGTACGTAAAAATAAGCAGGGACTGAATACGCATTTTTAAGCAGGATAGACATGAGTCCCATTGCGCCTTCAGTGGAACAAATGATCTTATCATATTCGCCTTCTTTGAATAATTTATGTATTTCAAGGAAGTTTGGAATACGTACAGTCTGTTCTTCATAAAACGGCAGTTTGAATTCTGCAACAGGAGGTACGACGATCAGATGGCCCCCGGATTTAAGAGTACTGCTGCAGACAAGCATGTCGATAGGAAAGTCGCGTTGTCTTATTTCATTCAGCATCGAATTAAGAACTATCGAAACGCCGTTGCTGTCTTCAAGCGTGTCGGTCAGCCATAATGTTCTTTCCGGATGTTCAAGTTTGCCTAGTTTCCGGGAAAAGCTTTTCAGCAATTCCCTGCTGTTATACAGGACTTTTGCGCTTACATAGGAAGCTGCAAAGATTACTGCTGAAGCAAGTGCAGGGAAGGGCAGGCCGTCCATGAATTTATTAAAGTTAATTTTGCTATTGCCTTTGTCCGTGTTCATCTTTGTATAAGATCTGATAAAACTGGGCATCTCAAAGTGTCTGATTATATCTTCAATCTTTAAAGATGAAAAATCATTTTCCTTGTTTATTTCGTTGAGCTTTTCCGTCAGCCTGTGCATTAGTAATTCGTTTAAATGCGTAAATATCTGGAAAACGCTTTCGTCGAATGTTTTAACGGAGTTAAGAGGATCATTCTTTCGCGTTTCAGCCATCCTGATCGCCTCATTGAAGACCGGCCTGTAATATTTAGGTACCATTATGCGATGTTTTAATCCAGGGATATTTCCTGTAAAAGATTCATGGAAAAACTTAAGAAACTTCATGGTGACTTTATGCCTGGTTAGTTCGGCAAATCCGTTGCCAATTAAAAAGGCCAGAAATTTCTGCATGGGATTTCCTTTATGCAGAAGAATTCTTAGTATGCCGGAATCCTTCAGATGCAGAGGTATCTGACAAAAGTAATCAATGAAAGTGACTGTCATTTTTTCACTGTTGTTATTTGTGCCGAAAGGGGCCATGTTCCCGGCTTTCAATGCTTCAAGTACGATATCCGAGAGTTTCATTGATTTTTTCTTCAGGTTTATATCCGGTACATGCAGGCGAGTGCCTGTCAGGCCAGCAAATATTCCCATGTGGCTGTCCGATCCTCCTGCCATGGATTTTAAATAGGGAATACGGCAGAATGTACCGGCACTGATATCAAACTTCTTTGCGGCGTCTTCGATCTTTTGAGATGTGAGAGTCTCAAGCCACGATTTTACGAGCATGTTCTGCCATGTATCGCGCTGGCCGTTAAGCACTTCAAATCTTTCAAACAGCAGTACCATCTTTTCAAAAAATTCCAGGGGCAGGGTGTCTTTGAACTTATAATGATAAAGGGGATGCGCCCAGATCGTGGGAATGTCATTTTCATAAGTGTATTCCTGAAACCTGTAAATGTTTGATCTTAGTTTGCAGAGTTTTTTCTCCTGTCCAGGAGAAAACCCGTAAGCCAGAACGTGAATTCCCACATTATAATCCGGCACAGTACAGGAGAACTCTGCCCCTGTTAAAATGTCTTCACCTTTATCCTGAAGTTCATAGCAGGAACGCGCGTTGTTGTGATTGGTTATTGTTATGGCATCGCACCCGTTAGTTTTTAAAGTCGAGATCAGGGATTCGCTTGTCTGCCATGATTCAGGCAGGTTCAGGATTCTGCCTATTAACTCGTCAGGTTCATTGCTGTTATGATCATGGCAGTGAAGGTCTATTGTTATTGCTTCATTTTCAGGGAATTTGTTTTTCTGTTCGCTCAGGAAGCTGTTCAGCTCCTTTGTTATTTCCTTATGAAGCTTTTGTTCAAAATGCATTATATTCTCCGCTTAAGGCAAATTATTATATTATCTATTAGTATCTATTATTTAAGTAATCATTCTGTGTAAGAATATCTTAATAAAAAAATAAAGATAATATAAATATATTGCTTATGCTGTTTTGAAGAAAAACGAAAGCCCGTTAAAGAGATCAACTACTGAAGGCAATACATTCAAATCAAGCTTCAGGTTGCTATGGCCAAGCAGAGGTGTAAGAACAAGTTTTGAATCAATGTTTGCTTTTTTTAACTCTGTAAAGAGATGAACAGACTCCTCGGAAGGAATCACGTTATCCTTTTTTCCGTGGATTATAAGAATCGATGCTGAGATCTTTTTAAGATGCGGGTCCAGGGATAGTTCTTCGCCCATTTTAATGATCTCTTTATTCTTTTGTATAATATTCCAGTGATAAAGCCTGTAATATGGGTCATTCAATAATCTTGTAAGTATATCGCGATTCTTTAAGGATAATCTTTTAATATATAATTTCAGAAGAGGGGGATCATTTTTATGAAAATTGTCCTGTATAGCTATATCAAGTGCTTTCTCCATTTCTTCAGGAACATGGATTGAATATTTTAAGAAATTCTTTAATATTATGAGGCGGCCGTACGGATCACTTTCAGGATTTCCCAGAAGATAAGTTATTATATTTTCAATATTACTGTAACTGCCAATGGTACAGATTGATTTTACTTTATAAGCGATTTCCGTGCCGGATGAGGCTATAATACTAAGGCTTCCTGAAAAAGAATTTGTGAAGATAGAAAGCCTTGATTCCGGGCATATTCCCATATTGCTTGTGATTAAATCAATGGCTGTTTTGATTTCTTTTATTGAGGCAGAATCAATTTTTAAATTCTGGATAGTATCAAATTTCGGGGATATTACAATATAACCGCACCCGGCAAAGGATTTACAGACATTGATAAACCTGGGGTCCTTGTTTCCATAAACACTCATACCATGTACCGCGAGTATCACTTTCTTCCCGCACAATTCTTTCCCGTTTTTAATTAGCGGCTTATAAGTTATAAAATCAATATTGTTATTAGTATCTTTATTTTCGGATATGCTGACAGGCAGGTGTTTTTTTGATTGCTGCTGGAATAAGAATTTCCCGGTATTTATAATTTCATTCATTATTTTCCATGTCCAATTTATCTTTGTATGAAGTATTTATTGTATGTTATTACACAAATTCAGAATCATGAAAAAATAATAATTAAAAAATAAATATATTATGATATTTTAATTCCGGATTCTTGATTCATCGTTAGATACGAGGTTGGGACGTATACAATAATGCAAAGCAGCAGGAATCTTTATGTTTTATTTCATAATAATTACATATATGATTTATTTTATTTTTATATCTATAATTCAAAAATACACCGGAACAAGCTGATCTATTCAATAAGTGAAGTGCTTTAACTTCACCTTTTGAGTGTTCACTTATATTTAAAGAATAAGAGGTGTATTATGATTGATATCAATTCTTCATTTGAGGATAACGCATATTCGGAGAAATATGGAATATCTGTAAAAGATCATTTTTATATCAATGGCTTTAACCGAAAAATTAACGTGTTTTATGAGAATGAAAATTTTATTGTTAAAACTGCTTCAAATAATGAAGAAGTCATGGATACGATCAGATTAAGATCCCAGGTGTTTCTGGAAGAACTGAATAACAGATGTATAATAGACAATTTTGATATTGATGAATATGATATATTATCCGATCATTTATTGTTGATAGACAAGGAGAAGAACGAAGTTATAGGGACTTACAGGTTCAATTCCAACTTGTTTTCAAATGCTTTTTATTCCGAGAAGGAATTCAATATTTTTAATATTCTGACCCTGCCTGGGATAAAACTTGAACTTGGTCGCGCCTGTATTCACAAGTCGTACAGAAACGGAACGGCATTGAGCCTTTTATGGACAGGATTGGTGAAATATATTAAAGAGATAAAAGCTGATTATTTATTCGGATGTTCGAGCTTTAATCTTCCGGATTTAAAGGCCGTGGCCCAGTTATATAAATACTTTAAGGAATTTAATTTTGTCGAGACACAGAAGATGATGGTTTTTCCAAAAGGCAAATATAAGATCAAAGATCTGGATATATTCTCTATGCAGATTGAGAATTCCGAAAGGAAAGAATATCTTCTCTCGCAAAGATTTATTCCCGGACTGGTCAAGGGCTATATTTCAGCAGGAGCCAGAATATGTGGTGAGCCGATCTATGATCCTGATTTCAATTGCTATGATTATTTTACTTTCCTTGATCTGAAACAGCTTGATGAAAAATATGTTTCCCAGGTAACACTTTCATGATTTGTAAGGTTTTAATAATAATTTCAAACTTATGCTTGCCTCTAATTTTTTAAATACGTTTATGAAACGGAGAGGAAGCGGGTTAGCCATGTCTAACAAAGGACGAAGCCTATGCGGAGCGGAAACGGAGGGGAAGGGACCAAAACTGTGTTGATCCTGTTTTATGAAAAGAAGAGGCACTCTCTTTGAAACGGAGTGGAAAAGGATCATTCGTGAATAAAAAAATCGGAAGATATTACAATATCTTCCGATTTTTCATTATGGTAGGTAGTAGCGTAGGTATTATGTTTTTGATACTCCACATGTTTATGAAATTTAAATTTATTTTATAAACCGATTTTCTCTTTATGGACTTTATAGATATGACTATTGTATATTCATTTTGTTTCAGGATATCATTCTTTTTTGTGTTTCATTATTACTTTTTTTATCAGGGTCTTTCCCGGATACAATTTCAAAATATTTATCAGCCTCATTTAACTCGTAGAGCCACGAAGGTTCGACAATATTACGTGCTGCCGACTTTAGTTTTTCTCTGATACTCAGCAACTTATATCTCAGCAGTCCTCCCGAATATATCGCGCTTGGTAAGATCTCGCATTCAGCCCAGCAGCCGGGGCATTTTCTTATCCAGTCAAGATAAGTTGCTCTCAGATCACTGTCCCAGATGCTTGCGAACGATTCGTCCCTGAGATTACCAACTCTATTAGTATTGAATTGACATACAGGCACGCTTCCGTCCGGTAACAGCCTAATGTGCGAATTTAATGCGACACAGGCAGGTCTGGGTGTTTTTAAATTATATAGAAGCCGGTTCTTACTTCCTGTCAAATAATAACCTTTGGCTGTTCTTTCCCATAAAGAAGCTTTTTTTAAATCTTTGCTTGCTTCCAGGTAAAGTTTGATTAGAGTTCCTTTAGAAAGATTACCGAAGGTTTTATAATTTTCATTATTACTTGTTAAATCAATAACCGATTTATCTGCCTGACTGTAAGTACCTGTTGCTTCATCTGCTATTACGATATTGTTTCTGATTTTGTATTTCTTTAAAAACTCGCGCAACAGTTTGTAATGTTCTATAGATTCTTGATCGACTATAGTTTGATTAACGAGCACTTTACAGTTGAATTTCTTTTGATGCCTGGCCAGTTCTTTTATAGTCCGTATGGCATTATCCCAAGCATCCGCTTTGCCCCTGATGGAATTGTGCTTTTCTTTAAATCCATCAAGTGATATTATAATGTTCAGTCTTGTGCCTTTATTCCTGTCTTCGAAAAATCTAATAATTCTCTCGGTGAGGAATCCGTTTGATGATATATATATGAAAAATGGCCGAAGTATTTTTTGCACGAGCATTACGATATGATCAAAATCTTTTCTGATAAAAGGCTCACCCCCGGTAAGACGTACAGCGTCAAGCCTGGGAAGTTTTAAAAATATTTTTGCTATTTCTTCAATAGTAAGTTCATTTTGATTTTCTTTTTTCCAAGAGCTGCAGATTACACAGCGCGCGTTGCATTTGTAAGTGACTAGATAAGTCAGCAACCTTGGCATATCTGATTCTCTTTTCAAATTTTTGCGGATTGTTGCCGGATAACTAAATATTCTTTTCAAGACGCAACCTGTACTTGTTCCGGATTTCTAAGCACAGGCACTGATGCTTTTACTTTATGACGGCTGTTTATGTAATTATTGATGATCCTGACTGCTTCCCTGTTGCCGCATACTCTTTTGGAATCTATCTTAAGCCTGTAATATTCGTTTAGTTTTATAAATTCTTTTACAGCATCGGTAGTCAGGTTT
>CAZVYR010000213.1:0-6993 GCA_964631555.1 uncultured Leptospirales bacterium | reverse complement strand
TATTTTTTCTATAGCCGCTGTTCTTTTATTTTTTCAATATATATACTTAAATGCTGCGCCTCTTCAGGGAGATGACCGTGCAATTAACCTGGGAAAGGGTTCTGTGAAATCAGGGCAGGAGAGCCTGGTCTTTTCAGGTGCTGATGAGGGGGAATATATCAGGTTAAGTTCCGAGGAGGGGAGCCTTATATTAAAAGGTAATATAAGAATGGATTTTGATGGTAAGACGATATATTCGCAAAGGGTTGTGTATAACAGGAATACTGGCGATGTTACGCTTTTCGGCGAGGTTTTGTTTGACGATGGTGTTAACAAGATCCATGCTGAAAAGTGCGTCTTTAATGTAAAGGACAACGCGGGGGTGCTTTATAATGCAAAGTCGGTTGATAAGCCTGTGCTTTTTGATTCGGAGAGGGTCAGGGTGGTCAATAAAAATACTTATATCGCCGGAAAGACGGAGTTTTCCACGTGCGATCTTGAAAGGCCGCATTATCATTTTTCCGTAAAGAAGCTTACTATTTACAAAGATAAAAGGGCGATCGCGTATAATGCTGTTTATTTTGTAGGAGATATCCCGCTTTTTTATTTTCCGGTTATTGTTCATTCTGCTGACGGGATCGGGATTATTACACAGTTCGGTCAGGACAGCAGAAGAGGCGATTTTATGCAGAATACCCTGAATTATACTTCAGGTGAGGGCAATAAGTGGAAGTATAAGCTGGATATTTATGAGAAACTTGGGTATTACGGCGGGTTTGAGTTTACGGATAACACCGGGTCATCGAAGTCTTACGCTTACCTGGCCGGGGCCAAGTATAAATACGCTGAGTGGTCGGGTTCGGACTGGGTTAACACGTCTTTACCTGAGGGAGAGAACGGGGACTGGTTCAAGGCAGTATTAAATAATAATTATATGTTCAATACGAGAGGCAGTTCTTATTCGTACAGTACTGTGAAATTTGAATGGATGAATGATTCTTACTTTGAGAGGAATTTCGATGCCAGGAGCGAGCCGAAGCAGACTTTTCAGATGATAGGCTATACTCCGCCTGAAATAGCCGAAAGGGTAAATTTATACTGGTCTTATATGATAGGTGACAGGGGAAGCAATCATGATATATCCCTTGAGGTAAAAAGGCACTGGCGCTGGGATGATAATATTGCGCGGGAAGATATAGATAATTACGATTTAAAGGGCAGGTATGTTCCTTATGCTGACCAGATGCCGGTTTTTAATTTTACTTATAATAATTCTTTTTCCCTGTTCGGCGCCGGTGACGGGAATAATAGGAGCGGTCAGAAGATAAACTGGAAGCTGCATCTTGCGGGTAATTCTTATAAGAGTTATTCGAGCGGCGACTATTACAGTACAACTTATACTCCGTACGGGTATTTATTCCTGAATACTGATTTTGTTTTATTTAAATATTTGACTTATACTCCGGGTATACAAAACGGCTTTGTGGCTCAGTGGGTAAAAGGTCCTTTTGATGATAATGAGCTTGCAAGGGAAAGCGCGGAGATTTCCGCTGATAAGAAGACGTTTCAGTATATTGAGACGTCTAACGCGTTAAAGCTCGGGCTTCCGGAATATTATTTTCAGATTACGCATTATTACAGAAGGTCGTACCTGGAAAAGGAGATCGTTGAGCCGTTCATTCATGAGAAGCGCAATGAATTTGCTGGCGGGATTTACCTGCTGCCTGTACCTGATATTAAATTGTCCGCCAGTACCAGTTATGACGCGAGGAGCAAATATCCGTTTGAAAACGACAGGCTTAAGGATATAATCTTTAATTCCACGTTCTTTCTGGATTTCAGCAGGTTTTTTTATGGGAAAAAATCCGCGCGGAACAGGGATTCGAATTTTTTTTATTCTGGAATGGAATTGTCCAATGATTATATTTATATTACAAAGGAAAGGACTTCGGGCTATAATACCTTTGACCTTAAGTATGTTACCGGTAATTTTTCCCTGCCCGGGATCGAGCGGGTGAGGGGTGTTGAAGTGGGCTATAACTTTTTTCACGATTACAGGTTCCCTTTCAGGGATATGATGTATTTCCACTGGCAATTGTCCGTGGATATGTTCAGGCTCTGGAGATTTGAGGTTGGAAGCGGGTCTCAGGCAGACAGGGCATATTTGTTATATAATGATAATCATGGGGAAAATTTCTTTGACGATTTGAAAAAATCATTGTACTTTTATGACGAGGAGCGTTCGAAGAACGCGGTTTTTACACTCAGGAATTTCTTTGTTAATATAATTCATGATCTGCATTGCTGGGAAATCGGCTTTTATTATAATGTGCAGAGGAGACTTGAGAACTGGGGGCCGCAGAACCGGGACAGCCTGATTTATTACGATCAGTCGTTCTTTGTGTCGCTGACCTTAAAGGATTTTTCGGGCGCGGGTTTTCAGAGAACCCAGGTATATCCTCAGGGGCAGAGACAGGAAAAGGAATATTAGTAATTTATTTAATAAGTTATATAGAGGAGTTATTTCAGGTAACGGGCAAGAGGATTATTTTTATTTATTTTTATAAAGTATAGATAAAGTTTTAAAATTATTTGACAAAAAAAGGGGCAAAATTCTATATCTGTAAAATATCTTATTGAATTTTTTTACTTTCGTCTCCACATAACTCATTGTTGGATCACTTAGTTTTCCAAAGGCTTGGGAATATGTCGAATGAGTAATGTGTGAAATGTAAAGGGGATTTTCATGTATAAAATTTCAAATGGGGAAGAATTATGAGTGACATCTTTGGAATGAATTCGAATGAGAGATTTTATGATGATAGTTTTTATGAGGAGGAGATATTGGAAGGTGGCGGAGACTATTATGACGAAATTGACCAGGAAGATGAGGAAGAGCTGGACGAAAAAGGATCCGAGGACGAGGAAAGCGAGACAAGAGTACATATTAGCTTTGCCTGCGAAGATTGTGATTACAGATGGGATGATGTAGTTGTGGGGAACAAGGACAAGATAGAGAGAGAGGAATTTGATATGGCTTGTCCTATGTGTGGCTCCATTGCAATAACCCAAATATGAGTGAAAGAGATATAAGGATACGAGGAGCAAGAGAACACAATCTTAAAAATATCTCAGTTGATATCCCCAGAAGCAAGTTAGTTGTGATTACCGGTCTTTCGGGATCGGGTAAATCTTCTTTAGCATTTGATACAATATACGCAGAGGGTCAGCGCAGGTATGTTGAATCGCTTTCCGCGTATGCCAGACAATTCCTGGGTATTATGGAAAAGCCGGATGTTGATTTTATAGACGGCCTTTCCCCTGCTATATCTATTGAACAAAAAACCACACACCGGAATCCCAGATCTACTGTTGGAACAGTTACCGAAATCTATGATTATTTCAGGCTTCTTTTCGCGAGGATCGGGGAGCCTTACTGCTATAAATGCGGTAAAAAGATATCTTCCCAGTCTGTTGACCAGATCGTTGATGCTCTGCTGACTTATCCCGCGGGTACGAAATTGCAGATACTGGCTCCTGTTGTGCGCGGCAGAAAGGGCGAACATGAGGAGAAATTCGACCATGCCAGGAAAAACGGGTTTGTCAGGGTGCGGGTCGATGGTGAGATAATGAGCCTTGAAGAGGAAATGAAGCTCGCGAAAAACAAGAAGCATGATATTGAAATCGTGGTGGACAGGATTGTGCTGAAGGACGGGATCAGGTCCAGGCTTGCTGATTCAGTTGAGACCGCGATGGAAATTGCCGAGGGTATTGTAATAGTTATTATTGATAAAGAGGAGAAGTTGTTCTCAACGACTCTTTCCTGTCCTGATTGCGGTGTGTCCATTCCCGAGTTGTCCCCGAGAATGTTTTCCTTTAACAGCCCTTATGGTGCGTGCAAAAAATGCAGCGGCCTGGGCTTCATCATGCAGTTCGACCCGGACTTACTTATCACTGATCCCGATATGTCCCTTTACGATGGTGTTATTGAGGCCTGGGGGAAAACCACGGGCTACTGGTACCAGGAGCAGTTAAGGGCGCTTGAACGCAATTTTGAATTTGATGCTCATCAGCCGTGGAATAAGCTCACTAAAAAGATAAAAGATGTTATTCTGTACGGTTCCGGCAATGTTCAGATGAACTATACTATAAAGAGGGACAGTGATGAATATAAATTCCGCCGTTCTTTTGAGGGCGTGATCCCGAATCTTGAAAGGAGGTACAGGGAGACCAAGTCGGAATATATGAGAGAGTGGATGGAAAGTTTCATGACGAATCATACATGCGATGAATGCAATGGCATGAGGCTTCGCCCTGAGAGCCTTTCGGTTAAAGTCGCGGACATGACAATAGGAGAGATGACCGCGCTTTCGATCAAGGAGGAGTATCGTTTATTTAATGATATTAAGCTGAACGAGACGCAGCAAAAGATCGCTCACCAGGTAATCAATGAAATAAAGACAAGGCTTCAGTTCCTGAAGGACGTGGGTATAGACTACCTGACGCTGAACAGGGCAGCGGGAACGCTGTCCGGTGGTGAAGCTCAGAGAATTCGGCTGGCGACCCAGATAGGATCGAGCCTGATGGGGGTTCTATATATTCTTGATGAGCCGAGTATCGGGCTTCACCAGCGCGATAACAAGAGATTGCTTGAAACATTAAAGCATCTCAGGGATATCGGTAATACGGTTATAGTCGTGGAGCACGACGAGGAGACAATAAGAGAAGCGGATCATGTTATTGATCTTGGACCCGGAGCAGGCCTTGACGGGGGATATCTTGTGGCACAGGGTACTGCTGAGGAGATCTCGAAGAATAAAAAATCCATTACCGGGCAGTATCTTTCAGGTGCGCGGAATATCCCTGTTCCGGTTCGAAGAAGGATTCCGACTGATTATATTGAGCTTCTTGGAGCCGGAGAAAATAATTTAAAGAATATTGATGTTAAATTTCCGTTAGGTGTTTTTACGTGTATAACCGGTGTGTCCGGTTCAGGAAAGTCCACGCTAATAATAGAAATACTTTATAAAGCTTTATCCGCATTGCTTATGAGAACAAAGACTTATCCCGGCAAGTTCAGGAAAATGCTTGGTGTGGAAAAAGTAGATAAAGTAATAGACATCGACCAGTCTCCTATAGGACGTACTCCCAGATCAAATCCGGCAACATATACCGGGCTTTTTACACCGATCAGGGAGTTATTTACAAAGCTCCCGGAATCAAAGGTCAGAGGTTATAAGCCTGGAAGGTTTTCGTTTAATGTGATCGGCGGAAGGTGTGAAGCCTGCCATGGAGACGGGTTAAAAAAGATCGAGATGCATTTTTTGTCCGATGTTTATATTACCTGCGAGGTTTGCAAGGGCAAGAGATATAATCACGAAACGCTGGAGATAAGATACAAGGGTAAGAATATTTACGAGATCCTGGATATGAGCGCCAAAGAAGGCCTTGAGTTTTTTGAGAATATCCCTGCTATAGCTTCCAAGCTTGAGATACTGAACAGGGTGGGCCTGGGATACATTAAGCTCGGCCAGTCAGCGACAACTCTGTCGGGCGGAGAGGCCCAAAGGGTCAAGCTTGCGACGGAATTGTCTAAGAGATCGACCGGTAAAACCGTATATATTCTTGACGAACCTACAACAGGCCTGCATTTTGACGATATAAAAAAGTTACTTGAAATTTTAAATTCTCTTGTTGATAAAGGGAATACTGTTATTGTAATTGAACATAACCTGGATGTGATAAAGACGGCTGACTGGATCATAGATCTCGGACCTGACGGCGGGGATGAAGGGGGACAAGTAGTTGCGGAAGGTGCTCCGGAACATCTCGTTAAAGTCAGTAATTCTTATACGGGTCAGTATATAAAAAGCGTATTGAATTTATAAAAAGATATCGATAAGAAATATATAGCTATTATTCCGGAATGTATCCTGATTTCTATTCAGGGAGCACTCTCAATCAATTAAGATCCGTTAAGATATATAATGTATAACAAAAAAAATCTTATTGTTTTTCTTTATTGCACCATCATCCTGCTGTTCAGTCTCGGGATCAATATTGAACCTTCCTTTTCCGAATCCAGCGAATTATCCACTTTTGAAACTGCGAAAGGCCATTTTAAAAAAGGATTTATTTTTTTTAATAATATGCAATATCTATCAGCGGTTGAGTTCTTCAGAAAAGCTGTTTCTATTTATCCGGAATATTATACTGCACGGGAATATCTCGCCAGGTCGTATAAGCTTGCAGGTTTCGTCAATGAAGCTATAAAAGAATGGGAAAACCTCGCAGGTATGACTTCCAACAATGTCTCCATAATGAATAAACTGGATGCATTACAGTATAAGGGGTCGTTCGGAGCGCAGGAAAAATTGTCCATCGGTTCCAGGGAATTTATTTTTTCAGGAGAATATAATTCTTCAAATCTTGGAAGATACAGATTCTCGAAACCTATTGATATCGCAATAGACAATGAAAGAAATATATACATAACTTCTTTTTCCACAGGGAAACTGGTTAAACTTGATTCGAACGGGGAAGGGTTGTCAATATTCGACCAGGGAGTCGGCACCAGGTTTTACGGAGTAGACTGCAATAAAGACATGGTATGTGTATCGGATTTTAAAAAGGATGTTGTTCATATTCTGGACAAATCCCTGAATTCTATTAAGTCTTTCGGTGCTCCGGGATCAGGTAATGGAGAATTTCACGGACCCGCGGGCCTTGCGTTTGACAGTGAGGAAAGTATATACGTTGTTGACTCCGGAAATGACAGAGTACAAAAATTCGATAAGAACGGAATGTTTATTCTCTCGTTCGGCGGGCCCGGTGAGTATGAGGGCCAGCTTGATAATCCCAGCTATATACTCGTCGATAAAGAAATAGTTTATGTTTCCGATACAGGTAATCATCGTATAGCTTGTTTTGATAACTCCGGGAATTTCATTAAAAATATTTCAATCAAAGGACTCGAAAGCCCGAGAGGAATAAATATTTATAATAATGAACTGA
>CAZVYR010000212.1:0-7005 GCA_964631555.1 uncultured Leptospirales bacterium | reverse complement strand
AAACTTTAAATGGGTTTCCGATATGTTTACCAGTGCGCCTGAGGCAGCACGTACCCCGTACCTGATATGGCAGGGTTTACCCAAGAATGAAAGGCCGCAAAGACCTGCGCTCATGATGGAAGACAACCAGGACGGGCAGGGATTCGGAAACGGATTCAAGGCCTTTGCCAAAGAATATGGGTATAAATTTGCAGTAGATGAGCCTTATGCGCCGGGCACAAAAGATTTTTCATCATGGATTTTAAAATGGAAAGCAGCAAAGGTGGACGCACTGATATGGCTTGGATCTCCCACAGACGGGATTACCCTTCTTCGTCAGATGAAGGAGCAGGATTGTAAATTAAAATATATAATCGGATTTAAAGGATTCTGGCCAACCGAATTTGTAAATGCACTAGGCAAAGACGCTAATTATATCATTCACGACGGTTTCTGGTCTGAAAGATCGGGCGCACCAGGTGCTGCGGAGCTTGGCGAGAAATTTAAGAAAGAATTCAAAAGAGACTCGGTCAGCGTTGGACTGTATTATGCCAATCCTCAGATTCTGGCTATGGCTATAGAAAGGGCCGGATCTTATAAATCGGAAAAAGTAAGAGATGTCATCTTCGGAGGAGCCTCGTTCAAGGGAACAATGATGGGCGATGTTAAATACAATACAAAAGGTCTGGCATTTAAACCGCTTATCGCTCTTCAATGGTGGAATGGCGAGCGTATGCCTGTTTACCCGCCGGTACCAACATGGAAGATCAAAATAATGCCGACTAAGTAAAAGAAATAATTTTTATAATTTTTAAAAAGGGACGAATAATTTTCGTCCCTTTTCAAACTTTAAAGAATTTATAAAAAAGAAAATAGAATTTGCGCTATAACTTGCATACTGATACCTTTATTTTTTTTAACAGTAAAAAATACATCTAAAAATATCTTTAATTACTAGTAAGTTAATTGCAGAAAATTACTGAGATAATGCAACAATCATAATGCAAAAATAAAATCTGATACAAATATATCTTTGCTGAAGAAACAGAATTGTAAGGAGATGTCCGGATGAATAATAATAAAGACATGGCATTTGTACGGCAGTTGGAGGAAAAAGCATGCGAAATTCGTGAGAATTTGCTTCAGTTCATCTATCGTATAGGAATGGGCCATCTTGGGGGCGAGCTTTCAATGGTTGAAGTAGCCGTTGCCCTTTATTACAAATATCTGAACTATAATGTAAAGGATCCAAATAACGATAATCGTGACCGCTTTGTATTAAGCAAGGGTCATTGCAGCGAGACCTTATATACAATTTTTGCAGATCTTGGTGCATACACTTTCGATTATATGGTAGAACATTTTGAGACATTGGATACTGCTAAGTTTGGAATGCATAGCAATCGTTTATATGTTCCCCAGATAGAAGTTTCAGCAGGCTCCCTGGGGCATGGATTGCCCATAGCTCTTGGGCTTGCTCTAGGTGCGCGTAAAAAGAAAAAAACCTGGCGAACTTATGTAATGGTAGGCGATGGCGAATTGAACGAAGGATCAAACTGGGAAGCCATCATGGCAGCCGGTCACCACAAACTTGGTAATCTCGTGCTTATCGTTGATAAAAACGGTCTGCAGATGACCGGCCCCACTGCTGAGGTTATGAATATTGATCCGCTCGATGAAAGACTTAAGGCTTTCGGCTGGGATGCTGTGTCCATAGACGGCAATGACATGTACTCCGTCTGTAAAGCGTTTGAATCTCTTCCGCCCGTTGAACCTGTAGACCCGCGGCGTCCAATATGCATTATTTCCAATACTGTCAAAGGTAAATGCGTTGACTTTATGGAAGGCAATGAAAAGTGGCATGGCGGCGGTATTGCTATAGAACAGCTCAACCAGGCCCTTGCCTGCGTCGCAAAATACAAAAAGGAGTGCTGATAAGATGCCAGTAAAAACAACATTCGATTTTGACCAGATGCTCTCAAATGCCAGAGAGGCTTATGGTGAAGAGCTGTTAAGAATGGCCGATGAGGGCCTGGATTTCGTCTTTACATATTCAGACAATGTGGCGCCTTCAAGCAGCGCCGGGAAGCTCGTAAAAAAATATCCCGAAAGATGTTTCAACTTTGGAATAGCTGAGCCGAACCAGGTAGGAGCTTCCTGCGGCCTTGCGTTATCAGGAGAGATTGTATATTCGCAGGTGTTCGGTCCGTTCCTTTCTCTACGTTCTGCCGATCAGATTCATACCGATATCGCGTACAATGAAGTAAACGTTCGTTTAATAGGCACACACGCGGGCGTTACCGCAGGCGGCGGGCCTACTCATAACTGCATTGCAGATCTTGCAATATACAGGGCAATCCCGAATCTTACAGTGATAGTTCCGGCAGATGCCGGGCAGTGCTGCAAGGCAATTCGCCAGTCACTTACCTTCGAAGGCCCGATGATAATCCGGATCGACCGCGGCGGATCACCAAATGTATATGCCGACAACGATTACGAATACGAATTCGGCAAGGCAATAGAGACCCTTCCGGGCAATGATCTCACAATTATTTCCGCAGGTTCAAGCGTATACTGGTCGCTTATGGGAGCTAAAAAACTGAAAGAAGTCTACGGTATAAACGCCCGCGTCATCGATATGCATACAGTCAAGCCGATGGATACGGACATGATCTTGAAGTGCGCGAGAGAGACAGGCAATATAGTCACTGTTGAAGAGCACTCAATAAACGGCGGTCTTGGCGGGGGAGTTGCCGAATTTCTGCTTGAGGCAGGTTTTTCAGGGCGTTTTAAACGCATCGGCCTGCCCGATGAGTTTGCCGTACTCGGCGATCCGGATGAAGTCTACAAATACTATGGAATGGACCCGGACGGCATAGCTAAGACAATAAATGAACTTATGAATAAGCCTAAAATTTTATAGGGAGAAATCAAAATGGGTTCTATCGATAAAATAGCTGCTTTCTCAATGGACTATTTCAGCCTCAAGGGGAAAACAGCAATCATAACAGGAGCCAACCAGGGCCTGGGTATGGGATATGCTGTCGCCTTTGCCAAGGCAGGCGCGGATCTTTATATTCCGCATTTTACAAAAGACGTTTCAGATGTCAAAAGGCTGATTGAAGCAGAGGGGCGTAAGGTGGCCTTTCTGCAGGGTGATCTCACTGAAAAAGAAAGCATCAGGGCTGTTGTGGAAGGCTGCCTCAGTGAATATGGCCATATTGATATTCTTGTGAACAACGCGGGCATGAATCACTTCGCACCCTTTTTTGAATTTCCGGACGACAGTTTTTCAAAGGTGATTGAGCTTAATATGAAAACAGTGTATTTTCTCGGCCATGAAGTCGCTAAGGTCATGAAACGTCAGGGCAGCGGTAAAATCATAAATATAGGCTCAGCCCTGTCTTACACAGCAGATAAAATGTGTCCTCCTTATGTAACCGCAAAGCACGGTGTAATCGGCATCACCCGTGACTTCGCAAACGAGCTGGGCGAATACAATATTCAATGCAATGCCATATGTCCTGGTTTCATTTACACGGATGTGAACGCGGAGATCAGCAGTAATAATGAATTCTATAATAAAATCACCAACAGAATCTCGGCAGGGCGCTGGGGTGATCTTGATGACCTCATGGGCGTTGCCGTTTTTCTTGCATCCAAAGCTTCTGATTATGTCAACGGCGCTGACATCAAGGTAGACGGCGGGTTCTCAACGGTTTTATAATTTGCCGGTACTTTATAGACGTTAAAATCAGCCAAGTTGAGTAATTTATATGACCCGGACAAAGAATACACAAAAAATTCATCCAAGTAAAAGCAAAGAAGAGGCCTATTATGAAGAGTATTTATGTTGTAAAAGCCGGAAGTCTGAAAGACCCGAATGAAGCCACCCGTGGGAAAGTTCAGGTAGTAGATATTCCGGAGCAGCCTTTGGGAGATGAGGATGTAAAGATCAAAGTTGCTTATTGTTCTATATGCGGCTCTGATCCTCATCTTGTGGAAAACATCTTTGGATGGAATGTCCCCTTCGGTCTCGGGCACGAGGTCTCGGGCATCATTGTGGAACTTGGTAAAAAAGCAACAAAAAAGGGACTTAAAGTAGGAGATCATATAGGAGGTAATTTCCTGAAATTCTGCGGGACTTGTTATTATTGTCAGAACGGGCAGCAGCAATTTTGTGAAAATGCTGATGAATATAATCGCCCGGGCATGAGCGAATATATTGTCTGGCATGAGTCCCAGGTATATAAGCTTCCGGACAATATAAGCTTAAGAAAAGGATGTTTGCTTGAACCAATTTCTATCGCGGTTCGTATGATGGATAAATTGTCGATGAAAGCCGGAGAAAGGGTAGCAATCTGCGGAGGTGGCCCAATAGGTTTGCTGGGTTTACAGGCAATTAAAATGTTTGGCGCAACCTCGCTGACATTGATAGAGCCGATTGCCGGTAGGCGCGATCTAGCTGTCAAATTCGGTGCTGATCATGTCATAGACCCGGCAGCCGGGAATGTAGTGGATGCATCCATGTCGCTTACTGACGGCCGCGGTTTTGATGTAGTTATTGACTGTTCAGGATCTGTAAAAGCTGTGCATGATCTGCCTAAAATTACTGCGAAAGGTGGTAAACTGGTTTATGCGGCAATGTATCCGAATATATTTGAAATGCCGCTGAACCTTTATAAATACTGTTATTTTAACGAGTTGACTATAACAGGGCTCTATGTTGCGCCTTATGCATTCCCAAGGGCACTGCAACTGATGCCAAGATTTAAGCTTGATGAGTTCACAAATAAATCCTATAAAATAGACCAGGCCGAGGAAGCTTTTGCCATGCAAATCACCGGAAAATATCCCAAAATCCTTATCCAGTGTAATGAGATTGATGGGGAATAATAAAGACTATATTATCAAGCAATCTTAATTATAGTCATTGCGTCAGGAATTTAATCTCCCAATGCTTTAATTCCCCGCAGCTTGCTGCGGAAATTTACCAATTTAGTTTTTGATACCCCGTCCGCTTGCGACGGGGAGCTTCATTAAAACTGCCGTCATCAGTTCCAAGTGTAAGAAAATATAAAGAAACGTCGATTTATATCCGGAAGGAAAAGAAGTAATCATAACAGGCTGCAGCCAGGGCACAGAAAATGCCCTTGCAAAGCGGTTCCTTTCAAACGGTGCTAAAATCTGCATATCAGGCAGAATACAGACAGAGTCAGGAAACATATTAGCGCCTGGATTCTACTTTCCGCACTTCAGACATGTTTGTCCGTATAGGATCATCCTATTGTGGAGTGCAAAGCGACATCTGTATTCAAAATGAATATAAGTAACCCCAATAAATTTTACCAAATGTTAAATAAAAATAGTATGAAACTTGCCTTTTCAGACCATTTTTTATATATTCCTATGGTGCGGTAAAATCTATTTTTACCCTTGTGAATGATAAAGAATATGTGTGAGACAGCATTGTATGCTGTTTTATCTGGTCTATCTCCCTCTCTCTTCAGGTTCCAACCGTACCAGGCGGGATTATCGGACAAATAATTAAAAACCCAAGCTTGTTTAAACGATTATCGGCCTGACAATGAGAAATAATATTAAAAGACAAGAGGTTTTTTTTAGAAGATCGCTGGGACTTTTTGTTGTATTATTCCTGGTAGTTTCCGGTATACAATCAGGGTGTTCGGATTCGAAAGAGGACATTGATACTGACGCTCCTTTAATAACATTTACCTCGCCTTCTAACGGAGATGAAAATGTAGATTTGAATACCCTGGTTTCCGCTACATTCAATAAAAGCATAATAAATATTGACAATGCCAGCTTTTATCTGGTAAGGATAGGAAGCTTCGGTGCGATCCAGGCTGCGGTGACTTATAACGATACAACAAAAACTGCGGTGCTGACTCCCGGCGAAGACCTTGAATGGGACACTCTCTATGCAGTCACAATAACCGGAGATGTAAGGAGCAGGGCCGGCGTCGCGCTTGCATCTGTTTCGTGGGTCTTTACTACAGGGCGGGAAGGCGACTCGATACCTCCATACATTATTGAGAAAAATCCTTCACAGAGCAATTATGTGCCTATTGACACACAGATTTCCGTTATATTCAGCGAGCCTGTTTTACCCGGCACTGTAAATTCTTCGTCATTTTTTATAATCAATACTGATTCAAACACTACGCTGCCGGCAACGGTTTCATATAATCCGGATCTTTTCACAGCGACGCTTAATATCAGCAGCGGCAATCTGGAGGAGTGGCGCAATTACACAGTATATCTTGAAGATACAATAACGGACGCTGCCGGAAATAATCTTCCGATGACCCAATGGTCATTCAAAACCGACGATGTGAATCTGCCGGAGATTGTAACGCGCTGTCCGGCTCCCGGAGAAAATGATGTGCCCACAAATCAGGCGGTTACAATTGTATTCAGCGAATCTATAAAAAGCAGCACGGTTCACAATAACTCTGAAAACTTTAAGCTGCAGCGTGATACTACCGGGAGCGGGACATTCGAGACAGTAGCCGCATCTGTGATCTATAATGATACCTCAAAAACCGCAACGCTTTATCCTGTGGACGAAATGACAGCCAATAGTTATTACAAAGTAATATTAAGCAGCAATATCACGGATCTTGCCTATAATTTACTGAAAGACTCACCGGTAGAGTGGATATTTCATACAAGCAACTCGCCCGACATCACACCTCCGTCAGTGCTGTCGATCATCCCGGAAGATACTTCTACAGGTATTGCTACTGATACAAGTATCACGGTTGAATTCAGCGAAAATGTCTCAGGAACCGGAATTGGCATGCTTTTTGAAAAAGCCTCAGACCCGGGTTCTGTTCCATGTAATGTAACCTATAATCCCAGTACGCGAACTGCAGTCCTTACTCCGGTAAACACGCTCGCTGAGGGTAATTGGTACATGGTAAGACTGACCGGGGATATAAAGGATGGCGCTAATAATCCGCTCGGAGAAGCGAGCTATACATTTAAAACAGCAGACAATAC
>CAZVYR010000211.1:0-7056 GCA_964631555.1 uncultured Leptospirales bacterium | reverse complement strand
GGCAATATCCAGCGTGGTTACCGAAGTGGACGAAGCATACAGAAGAATGTCAAAAGCCGGCTTCGGTCTTGAGCTCTTCGAAGTAAACAGCAGCGCGAATATAGGCATAACCCTGAACTACGACAACCCCGCTGAACTGGGAGCAGACCGGATCGCGAACGCAGTAGCAGCCTGCAAAGAGTCCCAAACAGACTCCCTGATAATAGATCTCGGCACAGCAAACACATTCTGCGTTGTACGAAAAGACGGACTCTTCGAAGGTGGCCTCATAAGCCCGGGTATCGGCATCATGATCAATGCCCTGGCGGAAAAAACCTCAAAACTCCCGCCCGTGAAATTCGAAAAGCCCGATAAACTAATAGCGACCCGCACACTGGACGCGGTAAAATCCGGATGCTATTACGCCTCCCTGTCAATGGTAAGCGGCATAATAAACCTGATAATGGAGCAATACAAAAACAAGCTTCTTATCATTCTGACAGGCGGATTTGCCCGGATCATAAGCCCGCACATAAAGGAAAAACATCAAATCGACGAGCAACTATCTATGAAAGGCATAAAATATATATATGATATGAACAAAAATCTATAAAAATTGGTATTTATCCACATAATTATCCCCAGTATCCACAAAAAGTTTATAAATTTTTAATTTTATCTATTTTATTATTAATTAACAATGTTTTTGATTTTTATAGTTTCTATATATAAATTAATTACTTTTAATAAATCTCTGAAAAAAAATTAAAAAAAATAAAAAAAAATCAGCTTAATACCTCGAATTTGCCGTTTTTTGGCTATAAATTGTAAGGTAAAATTGTATATTAATATGAAGGGGGGTAAAGATATCCTGACCCCGGATAATGTTAATATAGATAATCCTATCGATAAATTAGTTTAATTTTTAAAAATTTCACGCCGCAAATAGTCCATCCGTGTCCTTTGCGGCTATGGCAACATCCTGTTGCTATGAAATTTATAAAAATTAAACTAATTTATCGATCCAACGATAGGTTAGATAATAAAAAGTCAGTCAAGATGAATAATATACGAAAAAGAACAGGAGAAAGACAATGGCAACAGCAACACCGGGCCTGCTGATACAGTCAATAAGCGGGCGCTTAGGGAACCTGGTATTCTATAAGAGAGGAGGTACGTTATGCGTGCGCTCCCACGTTATTCCGCGCAATCCCGATACCGAAGCCCAGAGAGCAGTGCGCGAAGCGTTCCGCGAAGCAGTGCGCGCGTGGCAGGCCATGTCGCCCGACGATCAATACGTTTTTACCAGAAAAGCCCGCTTTCTCAACATGAGCGGCTACAATCTTTATATTTCGATTTATCTGAAAAGAATAATGCATGCAGTTAATCCTGCTTCAATAAAATAAAAAAATTCAAAACTCAGTTCTCCAACCTGGAACCTGAACCTTTCAACCCTGAACTTACTTCCGGTCCCTGAGCTTGTCGAAGGGTTCCCCTCCGTTTCAGAGTCGTATATAAAAGGATCTGCCATAATTCCGGGATCACCGCGCCTTAAACACAGCCCCGGATAACAAAAAAAGGCTAAATATACCCCATATACACTACCGAAATATATCCCGGACGCTAACAATAAAAATGAAGACAAAATACCTGTTTTTTTTATCTATAATAATCGCTTTTATATTCATATCTTCATGTACTCCCCCGGGCTATTTAAGAACAAGGGAACTCATATTTACCGAAGACAATAGAGACGAAATAGTAAGAACCGCGGAAAAATACAGAGGTATAATGTATAAAGAAGGCGGAACAACGCCTTCAGGCTTTGACTGCTCAGGATTTACCCGTTTCGTATACAGAGAGAACGGATACGGACTGCCAAGAAACGTATACGCTCAATACAGTTCAGGAAGAAGAGTGAGATTAGCATCAGCCAGGCCCGGCGATCTTGTATTTTTCACGATAAACGGATATAATATCTCTCATGTTGGAATATATATCGGTAATTTCACATTCATACACGCACCAAGAACCGGCAAAAGGGTATCATACAGCAGCATAAAAAATCCCTACTGGGAGAAACGTTACGCCGGAGCTGTCACATATTTCCCGGAAAGATAAATAAAAACAGCAAATTTGAAAATTGCGTTAAAAAAAGTGTAACCCATTTGCCCGGTTTAAAATGTAACCTATGCCCCCGTTCCAACAGCAGAATTGCCCTCGCCCGCTTCAGCGGGAGAGGGCGGCCGAGCGACAGCGATGGCCGGGTGAGGGTAAGGAGCAGCACAATTTGCCAAAATTTAATATTCACCCCTTAAAAAAAGATAACAATTCCGCGTGTTATGTAAGATAATTATAATATAAATGAATTATCAGGTTTTTTTAAACAAAAATTAAACGTTCATAAGGTTCTACAGGTAAAATCATCAATTTTATTTCTTGACAGAATAAATTATACTAATCTAATTTAGATCAGTTTGGAAAACATCGGTTAATAAAAAATGCGAATTGGAATTTACCCTGGATCTTTCGACCCCCTGACACTAGGACATATTGATATCGCTGAAAGAGCCAGGAATATTTGTGATAAATTATTTATTGCTGCAGCAAAGAATATATCAAAAAAACCCTTATTTAGTATTGAAGAAAGACTGGAAATGATCAGAGAATGTTGTTTGGATATGGCGAATATAGAAATAGTTACATTTGAAGGCCTGCTGGCCGATTTCTGCATAAACAGGAATGTTAATTTCATTGCCAGAGGAATACGATCAGGAACAGATTTTGATACTGAATATGCTGTAGCATTACTAAATAAGAAATTAGCTCCTGAGACAGAGACCATCTTTTTCCCATCAGGAAGCGAATATTCATTCGTTTCTTCATCTATGGTCAAAGAAGTTGCTTCATACGGAGGCGATTTGACCACTCTTGTCCCCCAATTCGTTCATCAAAAACTAACCGAAAAATTTTCCGGCTAAACAAAACGAATCAATTAAATAACGCGCTATTAATTTTAAATTGTGCGTAAATTGATTACAATATCCAAAGGAAGTTTCTTCATTCCTGTGTGATATCGTGATATTCGTTATTATCGATAAAACCTAAGGATATGTAATGAAAATGAAAACAGACATAAAAACAATTAAACTTATCGCCAATACTGCTTTTAATAATCCCATCCCGCATTGCATACAGGAGGAAGAAGATGAGTATTAGAATCATCCTTATTCTGGCGCTTCCTGTTGCATGGGTTATAGGATTCGCGGTTAAGGCATATCTTGGTAAAATAAAATTAAACTCGGCTGAAGCAAAATCCCAGAAAATCATTGAAGACGCGATCAGGGAAGCGGAAGCAAAGCGCAAAGAGCTTCTGATAGAAGCAAAAGACCAGCTTCTTAGGGAAAGGAATCTCTTTGAAAAAGAGATGAGAGAAAGAAGACAGGAATTACAGTCCCTTGAAAAGAAGTATAACCAGAGAGAAGAAAACCTCGAAAAGAAAGACGAACAATACAAGAGAAAAGAGAAAATACTTCAGTTAAGGGAACAGGAGAACCAGGAAAGAGAAGAAGAACTGCGAAAAGAATTTGAAAGACACAGAAAAGAACTTGAGAGAATATCCAACCTCACAACCAAAGAAGCGAGAAGGCTTCTTCTAAAGAACCTGGAAAACGAAGTGAAATTCGAAGCTCAGAAAGTAATAAACAAGATCGAAGAAGAGGCCAGGCTAACCGCCGAAAAAAAAGCAAAGGAGATCGTCCTGTCCGCTATACAGAGAAGCGCTTCCGATTTCACATCCGAAAGCACCATTACAACAGTTACACTCCCTTCAGATGATATGAAAGGAAGGATAATAGGCCGTGAAGGAAGAAACATCAGGACACTTGAAAATCTGACAGGCGTGGATATGATAATAGACGACACACCTGAAGTAGTAGTTATATCCGGTTTTGACCCTATCAGAAGAGAAATTGCCAAGATGTCCCTTGAAAGGCTCATCCAGGACGGGCGTATTCATCCTGCCATAATTGAGGAAGTCGTAAAAAAAGTGACAAGCGATATCGAAAAGAGCATGTTTGAGGAAGGGGAAAAAGTAGCTTTTGAGCTTGGAATCCCCGGTCTTGCCAAAGAAGCTCTAATTTCGCTCGGCAAATTAAAATACAGAAGCAGTTACGGGCAGAATGTGCTTTCCCACAGCAGGGAAGTAGCCAACCTCGCAGGCATTATGGCCGGCGAGATGGGGCTGGACGTGCATATAGCGAAGAGGGCAGGCCTTTTGCATGATATCGGAAAAGGACTTGACGCGGAAGGCGAGGGCGCTCATGCCATTGTAGGGGCTGAAATGTCCAGGAAGTTCGGGGAAAACAAACAAATCGAGAACATAATAGCATCCCATCACAATGACAGGGAACCGGAATCATTTGAAGCAATACTCGTTCAAATAGCCGACACAATTTCAGCTTCAAGGCCCGGAGCCCGCAGAGAATCTATCAATACTTATATAAAGAGACTTGAAAACCTGGAGACAATTGCCTCAAGCTTTAAGGGAGTTGAAAAGTGCTTTGCAATACAGGCAGGCAGGGAAATAAGAGTTATTGTAGAGAACCAGCTAATCAACGATGAAAAAGCCGAAGGCATGGCCAGGGATATAGCAATTAAAATCGAGTCCGAATTAAAGTATCCCGGTATTGTAAAAGTCACGGTGATCAGGGAAACCAGGGTAGTGGATTACGCGCGGTGATCATTTAATCGTCTGATTTCCGTTTTCTTTAGGGTACGTCTCATACAAATTGTTCAATGCCGTACGGGAGGCAAAGACTCCTGGCCCGGCAATGAGCAAGACTGATTACATCCCTGATGGAAGCTTAATATATTGTTTTCAGGATATATATCCCGGACAGCAATGTCCGGGAATTACGCATTAATATAAAGATTTACTTCTATCATAAAAATTTTTGTTAAAATAAAAACAGAGAAAAAAGTGCTGCTCGATACATTATCAAAACCTTCAGATCTTAAAAAAATGAGTCTGGCTGATCTTCAGAAATTAGCTGAAGAGATAAGGGAATATATCATAGATGTGGTATCCGAAAACGGGGGACATATTGCCTCATCGCTTGGTGTAGTGGAAATCACACTGGCCCTGCATTATGTGTTTAACACCCCGGCAGACAAAATAATATGGGATGTCGGTCATCAGTGCTATGCTCATAAAATAATAACAGGCCGCAGGAATGAGTTTAAAACCCTGAGAAAGCTTGACGGCATAAGCGGATTCCCGAAGATATCCGAGTCAGTATATGATTCCTTCTGCACAGGCCACAGCAGCACGAGCCTTTCATTAGCCATAGGAGAAGCAGTAGCTAATGACCTTCTGAAAAGCAATAATAAGGTCGTTGCTGTTATAGGAGACGGATCAATAGCAGGAGGAATGGCGTTTGAAGCATTGAATCATATAGGTCATCTCAAGAAAGACGTAATAATAATTCTTAATGATAATGAGCATTCCATCTCCAAAAATGTCGGTGCTCTTTCTCACTATTTATTAAAGATGATAACCGACCCTCTTTACAACAGAATGAGAAAGCGGTCTTTTGAATCAATAAAGAAAATACCCAAATACGGGGATACCATCTCCGATTTTCTATATAAAGTTGAAGAAGCTCTTAAAGGCGTAATAGTACCTGGACTATTTTTTGAAGAGCTCGGGATCAGGTATTTCGGCCCTGTTAACGGGCATAGTCTTGATTCATTGATCGATATATTTTCACGAATTAAAGATATGAACGCCGGGCCAAAGATAGTTCATGTCATTACAAAGAAGGGCAAGGGATTCGCCCATGCGGAAAAGGACCCGCAAAAATTCCACGGCATAGGGCCTTTTGATAAAAAAACAGGCATTGCAAAAAAAGGAGGTAATTTATCCTTTTCTCAGGTTACAGGTAAAACCCTTGCCCATATATCCACAATCGATGACAAAGTTATTGGCATAACAGCGGCAATGAAACTTGGGACAGGCCTTTCGGAATTTGAAAAAGCAGCACCCGGCAGGGTGTTTGATGTTGGAATCGCGGAACAGCACGCCATAACTTTCGCAGGCGCTCTTGCTTCAAGAGGCCTTAAACCTTTTGTATCTATTTATTCGACCTTTCTGCAAAGGGCCATTGACCAACTGATCCACGATGTCGGTATAATGCAAATGCCTATAAAGCTATTGATAGACAGGGCTGGTATTTCCGGTGATGACGGAGAAACCCATCACGGATTATTCGATATAAGTCTTTTAAAAAATATACCAAACTTTATTTTTCTTGCGCCGTCCAATGGCGAAGAATTAAGGGATATGCTTTACTATGCCCTGAATTATAACGAAGGCCCGCTGGCAATAAGATATCCAAAGGGCAGTGCCGGTGTAACTGACCTGAATTTTGATGAGTTCAATAATTTTATTTTAGGAAAACTGAAGCAATTGACGCATGGAAAAGATATTGCAATTCTTGCAGCAGGCGATATGCTTGGAACTGCCTTAGAGCTTCATCAATTGCTTGAAGAGAGCGGCCTGGAATCTTCGGTCGCCAATCTTCTGTCGATCAAACCCCTGGACATTCAGGGAATTGAGTCGCTGATAAAAGAGACACGATTCTTTATAACACTTGAAAACGGAATAATAACAGGCGGACTGGGTGAATATATTTTATCGAATATACAGAGCGAATTGAGAAACAAGTTTTTATTTCCAGTGGGATTCCCTGACGAATTCATTGTGCATGGAAATAATAACGAGTTATTCAGGAAATACGGAATAGATGCCGGTTCTTTACATGACAGAATATTGAAAGTGCTTAAGATGATAAATAGTAAATAAAACGGAGTCCTTTTGAAGAACAAAATCCGGTTGATCGATTACCTGGTGGAAGGAGGGTTGAGTGAGTCTCCTGAAAAAGCGAAAAATGAGCTCGTTACAGGCTGGGTTAAAGTAAACGGGGAAACAGTAAGAGAACCCGGAAAAATAATCACAGGCAGTGAGGCTATCAGGGTTGCAAGGCCGGGTGGCAATTATGTAAGCAGGGGAGGGCA
>CAZVYR010000210.1:0-7127 GCA_964631555.1 uncultured Leptospirales bacterium | reverse complement strand
TGTTAGTTACTTTAGGATTTGTCCCCGCCCGCAGGGCGGTACCGCCCTGCGGGCGGGGTGGGTTGCTAATTAGAAATAATAACAGCGGCAGTATTCCTGTCGCTGTTATTATTTGCTTCACTCTTCGAGATTATTTTATCAACCTTATCCTTAAGGGTAAGGTTGTTTATTGCCCCATGGAAAATAGAATCTTAGTTATGGCATCCTTCATGCTCTGAGCAGGAAATGCCTGAATCCTCAAGGCTGCCTGCAAGCCATTTCTCAGTAACTGTTTTAACGTCTCCTGAACATCCTCTTAATACTTTAATTCCGAAGCGGTTTAACACATTTACTGCTCCATCGCCCATATTTCCTGCGAGCATTAAATCGACTCCCAATTCTGATAAAGTCTGGACAATGTTTGACTTGCATCCGCAACCTTCAACGGAATTTACTTTTTCCTCTGCTGTAATTTGGTTTTTATCGTTAACGGTAAATATTGTAAAATACTGGCAATGCCCGAAGTGAGCATCAACCTGATTTTGATTTGACGGTAATGCTATTTTCATTGTAACCTGCTAATAATTTTATTAATTTTATACGAGTTGCAGTAATTTCAATAAGCATTTATCAAAATGTCAAACAGATTTTTTATTTTTATAATATCAATAAAGAATTGTCAAAACTGAGACTGTAATATATTAATTGAAATTGATTTTTAAAAATGTAAAATATTATTTTAAAAGTGATGTACAGAACCAGAGCTTTATGACTGGTAATGATGAATATATTCTAATGGATAATCCTGTAACAAGGGATATTAAGGCATTGCTGTAAATTCTAATATGCCGTATAATTTTAATAATAAATATTAATCGATTAAAGGACAAAATATTTAACATGACACCACCTGATATTAGTCACACTATAACTTCAGCTGTGGGAATCCAGACGAACCCGTTTATGATGCTCACATTTATTGCAGCACCTGCTGTTCTCACGAATGCTTCCGCGTTGCTTGCGATGAGTACAAGCAACCGTTTTGCAAGAGCAATAGACAGGGCCAGGGAAATAGCACGGCAAATCGAAAGCGGTGTTGAAATACTCCCTGCTACGATGGAGAGGCTTGTGAATGAATTTACAATTGCAGAAACCAGGGGCCTCCTGCTTTTAAAGGCTTTGAGATGCTTCTATTTATCCCTGTCTTCGTTTGCGTTGGTCGCGCTGGTTGCTTTATTAGGGTCAGCATTTTCAATTATGAGCTCTCATACAGCTGAAGTGTTTTTTTTAGGTTTCCTGCTGCTGCTCGGCGCAGTCGCAGTAGGCGGCATTGTATATGGCATACTCCTTTTACTTCGCGAAACGCGTATGGTGATCACATTAATGCATAAAAGGATCAATGAAGTCAGACAAAATTATAATGCGGGATTGAGCAGTAAAGGAGATAGGGAAGTGATGTAAATAAAACAAATGCCTGGTCCGCAGTGGCAAATAACTCAGGTTTACTGGCTTTTTTATATGAATGTAGATTATTTTATCGCTAAATACGTTTAATATTATTAAATTTCAAAGCAACATGGATGTTGCTTTAGCCGCCAAGGAAATGGATGGACTATTTGCGGCGTGAAATTTAATAATATTAAACGTATTTAGCGATTTAACGATAATTTCGAGAATAAAAAGTCAGTCAGGATGAATAAATAAGAGCGGTGAAACCAGGATTGAGATAATTCAAAAATAAGTAATTTATAAAAAGCCTGAAGTTTTTCTGTTCCTTATATGTTTAACAGGCTGAAACAATAAATAAGGAGAATCAAATGAAAGTTACTGTTACAAGTTCATGCATGGGCGACCGGAACTGCAATATTCTTTGCCCTGAGGTTTTCGAGTATAATGAAAATGAACTCAGATCTATTGTCAAAGTTGATGAAATACCGGAGCAGTATAAAGAAGTAGTAAGACGGGCAGCAAAGGAATGCGGCGCGGATGCCATTGAGATTGAAGACTAGTATTGTTTTATTATACCGGATTTTTCCCTGAAAGATTATTATAAAATAGGTCTTACCTGGTCAAGCAACGCGCTTGAAGGAAATACACTTACTGAGTCGGAAACAAAAGTAGTTATTGAAGACGGATTGACGATAGGCGGTAAACCGTTGAAGGATCACCTTGAGGTTTATGGTCATGCTGAGGCATTTGAATGGATGATGCATTTGGTGCAGGAGAAACAGATAACTGAGGAAGACATTCTTGAAATGCATCGCTTATTTTACAGGAAGATCGACGAGGAAAATGCCGGTAAATACAGAAAAAGCAAAGTCTTTATTTCAGGTTCGCATTATCCGCTTCCTGATCCTGAAAAAGTTCCTGATTTGATGAAAGAACTGGTTGTAAATATATTTAAAAACAGGAATACCGGGCATGCTGTAATTACAGCAGCTAAAGCACATCTTGAATTTGTATTCATTCACCCATTTGTCGACGGCAGCGGAAGAGTAGCACGCCTTGTAATGAACCTCATACTTCTACAGGAAGGATATAACATTGCATTGATACCTCCTGTTCTCAGGGCAGAATATATCTCCTCTCTTGAATCTGCACATAGTGATGATAAAGAATTTTTGACCTTGATATGTAAATGCGTATATGAGACACAAAAAGATTATTTGAGGATGATTAATTCATAAAAGTTATAAACTATGATGTATATTAAACGCAAATGATAATTGCGTTAAATATACTAAAATTTAAAGGAGTGAGTTTTGGATATAATAACGGTTATATATGCGTTAAACTCGGTTCTTTTGTTGCTGCATGAGATTGAATCTGCTTATGAGAAGGAATGGGAGATATTGAAATTGCCGGGAGGGATAACCGGGTTCTTATTGATCCATGTTCCGGTAATTCTGATTATCTTTTACGGACTCATTGAGATGAACAGGCATTCTAATGCTGGACTGATATTCGGTATTATTCTGGGTATTTGCGGGATAATTCCTTTTGTTGTACATAAGATAATTGTAAGAAGAAAAGATCGTTTTAATCTTTTTATATCAAATGCGATTATATACTCTAATATTCTAACCGGAATAATTCTGACGTGTTTTTCAATCTGTTATTTAGTCTGATAATGCGGTCTGCATTGAATCCTTTACCCTTCCCCGCCCGTAGGGCGGGGACAAATCCTAAAGTAACTAACAAAGGCTGTAAAATGTGTTATTTTAAAATATAGTTACTCAGAAGAGCAAGCGGAAAATTTTCTTGCTGAGATTGAAAATTATTTTTATGATAAATTATGAATCCATATACAAAAATGACAGCGTCTTAAGTTGGCTAACAGTATAAATGAAATAACTTCTAAAGCAATTCAGGAAATATTATCCACGCGAGTGTCCAGGTGTTTTTGTCTGTGAGTTCGAGGCAGAGGACACCGCCCTGGCGGAAGCTGACTATGCTGCCGGAATCTGAGCCGGTAAGAAGCAGGGAAGCAAGCCTGGCCATGAAGGGAAGATGGCCGACGATCATCAGGTGTTCATGGCTCTCTTTAAGAATTTCATTTTTAATTATATCTGCGGGATCATTGGGTGCCAGGCCTTGCTTTTCAGCAAGGCCTTTTTCCGGCAATAATGCTTTGCCGATGATCTCTGCGGTCTGCCTGGCGCGGAGTTTTGTGCTGTGCCAGATGGTATCTATAGTTATCTTTCCTTTTAAGAAACCGGCGGTCTTTGAGATGTCGGCTCTTCCTTTATCTGAAAGAGGACGTTCAGGGTCTACGGCTTCGGGCAATGACTCGCCGTGCTGAACCAGGTATATTCTCATGCTGCCTCCTTATAAATAATTTATATTTTAAAGATAAACCGGATTTTCATTATTTTATGTTGAGATAAGAAGATCATATATCCTGCCAGTGTTTTTTCAATTCTAATTTATTTGATAATTTAATTACAAATAGGAGATATGTAAATGGATAAGATATGGTTTTATACTCTTTGATACGACTCTGAGACGGAGGGGAAACGAAGGGGAAGCGGTTTTAAAACGCAGAGGGGCTTATATAGGGAAGTTAGAATTTGAAGCGTTTTAATACCGGATACCCGGTATTATGAAGCGGATAGGGAACGGAGTGGATTAGAGTAATACCGGTTTTGAAACGGAGAGGAAACGGAGGGGAAGAGAATGAAAATTAGATTGAATATTTTAATGCGGCTTTTAAATATCGGTTTGAAATATTACATACAGATATAATTTTGTATTTACTTTTATTTTCTTCTGTATCAGAATTATTTTATATTACTCAGAGGTGTTTTTATGAAACGAATTCAGTTTTTTGTTATTCCGGCGGTTTTGTTCATGGCAATATTTTATACGAATATGCTGGAAGGCAAATCCTGGGATAAGGTTAAACGGGAAGGAAACATTGAGACAGTGGTGTCTGAAAAGGACGGTAAGATCGAAGCAAAGATAATATATACTTACAGCGGTGATAAGAAAATAAAAGGGGAATACTGGGAGCCTGTTGATCCTAAGAAGAAGGGGAAGGAAAAACCGAAACCCAATATCCTGACAGGCACTGCAATAGCAAAACATTATGAGAAGCTATACGCGGACAGCATGGCCAAAGATGAGTCGGATATACAGGTTGATGTTGAGAAGGACGGCTTCATACTTAAGAGCGTGAAAAGCGCAAAATATAATGACAAGGGTTTGCCTGCGCATGTTGAGTACAGGGGCTACAGTACTTACCCGGTTCTTGGTGTATTTAATCTCAAGACAGACTGGGATTATACTTATGACGCGAACAGCAGGCTTGTTGAAATAAGTGAAAAGAACATGAGCATTGATTCGCTTCTGCTCAATATGGCTGCGGAAAACAAGACTAAGATCGAGCGCGACAAGACAGGGCGGCCTGTAAAGGTTACCCGCACGATCGGGTCTGTGCCGCCTGTTTTTGAGACTACGGAATACACGTATAAAGACAAGAGCAACGATATGGAAAAGACGGTTTACCGCAAGTGCGGTTTCAACACAACGAAGCTCGCGGTTGAACCAACGGAAACCATTACCACGACTTACGGCAAAAAAATTCCGTGGGAAGGTATGAAGAAATACGATTTCAGTATGGGTAAAACCATAACGGCATTTGTTATTTACGATGAAGTTAACAAGAAGAATAAAATCGATGGAAGCAAGTTTATGAAAATGAGTTTCATTGACAAGGGGTTATTTCTTAAAAATATTTACGGTTATTATGAGAATGAACAAAAAGGCCCTAAATGGAGGATGGGAGAACTTCCGGATGTGCCTGACCCTTTTATGATCTATAAAGATAATAAGTGGTATAAATAAGTCAGCAGCCGGGACTTAGGCAGGAAAATATGACATAAGGTTAATATGAACGAAATATAAAAAGATTCCTTCTTTTTTAAAGAATTCTTGACTCATCCTTTTTTTTTAATATAATATTAATCTTCCTACAAGCAAGGTTAATTCTTTAATTATTAAATTACAAATAAGGAATGAAATATGCTGCTTTATTTAATAAACCCCCTGAATCCTGTAGTAAGTATGACAAAAAGTAAAAGAAACATGTGGTCAAAATACAGGGTATGGAAGCCCCTGGGACTCCTCGTTGTAGCAGGCCTGACACCGCCGGGTTGGGAGATTAAAGTGATTGATGAAAACATCAAGGCTCCTGATTACGCATCAATGCCTGTTCCTGATCTTGTGGGCATTACTGCGTTCACTTCCCAGGCAGAGCGGGCTTATAAGATCGCGCAGGAATATAGAAAACGGAATGTGCCTGTGGTTTTAGGCGGAATACACGCAACCATGTGCCCTGAAGAAGCGCTTTTATATGTTGACACTATTGTAAAGGGCGAAGCGGAAAGCGTCTGGACACAGGTGCTGAAAGATCTGCGGAACGGCAACATAAAGAAAATTTATAATGGCGAACGTCTGGGCATGGAACACTCGGTTGCAGCGCGTCATGATCTTTTGGGGAATGGATATAAGTTCGGCATGATACAAACTACACGCGGTTGTCCCCTTAGCTGCAATTTTTGCAGTGTTACGGCATTCAACGGCGGCGCGTTCAGACGGCGGCCTGTTGACGACGTAATTAAAGAATTCAAAATGATCAAAGAAAAATATGTTCTCATTGTGGATGATAACTTTATAGGAACGCGCAGGGATCATATTGAGCTGACTAAAGAACTTCTAAGGGCAATGATCAGGGCAAAGATCAGGAAAAAATGGATTACCCAGGTTACCCTGAATATGGGTGAAGATGAAGAACTTGTATCGCTTGCTGCCAGGGCAGGCTGTGTGGGAGTATTTATCGGTTTTGAAACTGTCAGCCCGGAAGGGTTGACTGAGCTGAAAAAGAAGTTCAATGTCAGAAAAGATTCTATGGACTATAAAGAATCAGTCAGGATGATTCAAAAATATAATATATCAGTGGTTGGTTCTTTTATTATGGGTCTTGATATCGATGAAAAAGGTATTGGGAAAAAGATAGCGGAAACCGGAGTTTTCCTGGGTATTGACGCACTGAATGTACTTTTTTTAACTCCGCTGCCAGGAACACGTTTATGGGATGAAATGCAGTCCCAGGATCGAATTGCCGCGAATAGCTTTCCTGGTGACTGGAAATTTTATACGCTTAATTTTCCTGTTGTCAGGTACAGGAATTTTTCCTGGGAGGAAATACTCAAAGAAAATGAAGTTTGTTTTTATATATTTAATTCATATAAGAACATAATAAAAAGATTCATCGAAAACATTTTACATTTGCGCAGGCCTCTGCTTTTGCTTATCAGCAACTTTTCCTTTCGAAGGAATGGTGTAATTTTTTATAAAAATGATTTCATGGAATTAAAATTATACCGTGGACAAGCCTATGACGTCAATTGATAAATTGTCTGTGTAAAAGGCATTTGCATCCTTTAATGAATGAATAATATTTCGGAACAGAAAAATATTATTTAAACAATCCGGATGTTTGTGCGCGCGGCATTTAAATATATTATCTATAAAGCTCCAAGACCGCATTATAATCAGCCTTTAATCTGTCTTTAATGAAAGCCCTTCTCCTAATATTACATCCATGTTACAAATATATTAACCGGATGTAAAATAACCTGCATATT
>CAZVYR010000209.1:4296-7152 GCA_964631555.1 uncultured Leptospirales bacterium | reverse complement strand
GACGGGAGAGGGCGGCCGAGCGTCAGCTACGGCCGGGTGAGGGCATTTTCAATCATGGCCAGTCTTTCTCAGCCTGGGATCAAGCGCCGTTTCCAGGGAAAAACCGAGGAATGAAAGACCTGCAAGTGTAATTGTAATAGCAATACCAGTAGGCACAAGCCACCACAGCCATGCGTCAATATACGAAAACCGGAAAGCGTGATAGATCATCCTCCCCCATGTAATGACCGCCGGATTACCAATCCCGAGAAAACTCAGCCCCGCCTCCATAAAAATAGCCCTGCGCGCATTTTGAATCATCAGCGCGATAAGTACAGGGCTAAGCTCGGGAATTATATGCCGTTTTAAAACATAAAACGTACCTGCCCCGAATGTATAAGACGTCATCACGTGAACACGCTCCCTGATCATAAGCACCTGGGAGCGGACAACACGGGCACCTCCAGGCCAGAACAACAGTGAAAGTATCAAAACAAGTGAATAATTATCCGGAACAAGATAAGCAGCTATAAGCACTATCAGGATAAGCGGCGGAATAATAAGCATTGCGTCAATAATACGCATGAGAGCATTCCTGATGATACTGGGAGCAAATGCAGCTGCGCATCCTGCGCCAACTGCAATGATCACTGAAAAAAAAGCCACACCCAGGCCTGTCATTAGTGACAGCCTGGCTCCTGCTATAAGACGGGAGAATACATCCTGGCCCACATCATTAGTTCCCAGCAGATGATCAAGTGAAGGCGGGTGCAGAATAAGACCGCTGTAGCCTGACGGATCAAATGTAAATATCAAAGGCGATGCAACAGACAACAGCACAATTATAATCAAAATTCCAATCCCGATCCTGCCGTATATATCGTTCTTAATGATATGCCAGTAATTAATGTGCATGACGCAGCCTCGGATCCAGACGGAAATACGCATGTTCAATAAGAAAATTCAGAACCAGCACCAGGAGAGTAATTACAAGCAGTATTCCCTGTATCAGCGGGTAATCCCTGGTCATAATAGAGTTGTAAAGCAGGCTGCCCATTCCCGGATATGAAAACACGATTTCAACGAACAGTGCTGCAGTCAGCATATGTGAAGCGTGTATCCCGGTCTCAGTGATCACTGGCAGAAGTGTATTCCTGCCTGCATGGGCATACTGAATTTGTTTTTCATTACAGCCTTTTGCCCTTGCAGTAAGAATGAACGGCTCGCTCATTGTTGATACCATGGTATTCCTGGCTATAATAAAGACAGATCCCAGCCTCGCGAGAACAAGGGACAGCAAGGGCAGAACCAGATGATGCAATACATCAAGAAAAGAAGTAATATAACCATTATTTGCAAAAGGAGTCATTGCTCCCGAAAGCGGAAAAATACCTAACATGACTCCGAATACGATAAGCAGAATAATGCCGGAAAAAAAATCAGGAACCCCATGCAGGGAAAGAAGACTTGTAAGGATAAAAACATCTTTTCTGCTGCCCCTTTTATACCCGGCTTTAATCCCAAGTACAAAACCAAGCAAAGAAGTCAGTAAAAACGCGAGACCTGCAAGCAGCATCGTCCATGGCAATGCTTCACAGATCAGGCTGAATACCTGTGTATTATTGTAGTATGAATATCCAAGGTCGCCTTTAAATATATTGCCAATATAAACAACGAATTGCTCAATAAGCGGCTTATCAAGCGCAAAACGCTGCGTAAGCGATTCACGCAGCTCATCTGTCATTGTAACAAGAATATCATCGCCGTAAATTGCCTGAAGCGGGTCCCCGGGTATAAGGCGCGGGAGCAAAAAGTTGAGGCCTGTTATCAATAAAAATGCAATTATATATTCGCTATAACTGAAAAATCTTCTCACCAGGTTATCCTGTTAATATTCTCATGCAGGAATAGATATTTATTAATACTTAAATAATATAAAATAAATTATTATCCCTCAGCAACTAAAGGGCGTAAATATTTTTATTTTTTATTCATATTTACAAACGCGAGTTTATTAAGCGGTATAGGAATACCGATAGCTATGCCGCCTGGCGTATAATACAAGTTTACAGTACCATCATGCACAAAATATGAATCCGGGTAATATAAAGGCAGGGAAGGCAGGCTTTCGGCAAATGCTTTTTGTATAGAAATAATAATATTTTGCCTTTCTTTTTTATTCATCGTATATCTCTGCTTCCTGAGAAGTGTTTCCATCTCCCCGGCATGATATCTTGAGCTGTTAAATCCCTCCCCGGAGATCACTCTTTCAAGCATCTGGGGATCGCCCCCCATGCCTCCATGACCGCTTAAAGCAAGCTGGAATTTCCAGTGAAGCACCCTGGAATCAACCGTTTTAGCATCAAGCGAACGAAGGATTATCTTTATTCCTGCTTTTTCCAGGTTTTTTTGAATCATTTCCGCGACTCGCTCATCGGATGAAGATGAGAGATTGCCCTTTACTAAAAGTTCAAGTGCAAGAACCTTATTCCCTGATGTAAAATAATGGCCTTTTTTCCGGTATCCTTCTTCCTTTAAGATTCTTTCCGTTTTTTCAGGATTATATTCATATTCTCTAATTCCCTTAAAATACCAGGGATTGTCCTGAGGCACAAGACCAGGTGACGCAACCTTACCGAAGCCTCTTAGACAAGTATCCACAATGGACTGCCTGTCAATGCCATACATAATAGCCTGCCTGATTTTTATATTATTAAGAGGAAGCTCTTTTATATTTATCATTACCTTTGCTACCCAGTCATACCCGCTTTTAATGACCGTATATCCTTTTTTCGAAAATGAACCGGATAAATCAGGTTTTAGCTGAGTCGCATTGATACTCTTTTGCTGAAGAGCATTGCCTGCCATTTCAGGGCT
>CAZVYR010000209.1:0-4196 GCA_964631555.1 uncultured Leptospirales bacterium | reverse complement strand
CTTTACTATTTAAAGTGAAAATATAAGCGTTCTCTCCGGGAATATACGACCATTTATCCGCAAGAGCGGGAACAATTCCCTTATCATCCTTCCAGATCAAAGTATCAAAGACAAAGCTCATGCGTATATATCCCGGCCCTCTGCTGTAATGACCGTAAGGCGTAGGAAGCCCCCAGTCCCCGACCGGATCGGCTACAGTATAAACCGGCGCCTGTTTTTTTTCGTTTCCGCCACTATTGTTATTTTTACACGAAGTAAAGGAAACTAAGAAGACAGTAATAAAAATTAAAACAATAAGTACTGATTTTCTATTAAAATAATAAAACATAGTGTTTCTCTCGGGTTGTGTTTTGTTATATCACTGGAATGACGCCGGATTTCTGAAAAGCTGAAGAACTTCCCTGACTTAAGTGTTACATTTCAATGTTTCGTAACACAGTTACAACGAATAATTATTTGTCAATGTATTTTTCTTATATTTATAATCTGTCTTTAAAAACCGGTTCAGTGAAAAAGGATATAGAGTTAATTAAAGCGTATTATTCTCTGACTACATATTGTCAATATTACGTAGTCAGAGAATAATTCTTTAGTATTGATTCAGTAGGAATGTAAAACCAAGGTATATTACTTCTCCCTCGTATACGGCCAGGCCATAATACCTCCTTCCATGACTTTTACGTTATTCCAACCGTTGGCTTTAAGCACAAAAGATGCTTCATAACCGCGAAGCGAAATTTTGCAATAGCTTATAATTTCAGTATTTTTGTCAGCCGGAATCTCATTGAGCCGTTTTCTTAATACGCCAAGCGGGATTAGTGTTTCGCCTATACCAAGGCGCATTTCTTCATACTCATCAGGCCCGCGGGTGTCGAGTATAAATGGTTTTTTACCATCTGACAGCATTTTTTTAACTTCAACAGCAGAAATCCCCTCGAATCTTCCTTTCATTTTATTCTGCAGAATATGGGCAGTAGTGATGAAGTGATCAATCGCGAGTGAAAAAGGCGGAGCATAAGGAAGATCTGAATTTATCAAGTCTTCCACAGTAAGGTTTCCTTTAATAGCCATTGCCCATTGTGCCATTTGTTTTGCAACATCACCAGCACCTAAACACTGTGCGCCTAATATTTTACCGGTCTTTTTATCCGCAACTGCCTTTGTAACTAATATTTTCCCATTCATAAAGCCCGGCTTGTCAGTGCTTGCGTTTATTACAGTTATTATGTCGCTGTAACCTGCCTTGAGAGCCGCGGTTTCAGAAAGACCAGTCGATCCTGCGGCATAATCAAATACTTTACATATACCTGTCTGTATCGTGCCTGGAAAAGTAACTGTATTTCCTGTAATCGCGTTTTCTCCTGCGACACGTCCCTCAAGATTAGCCAGGTCTCCGTACGGTGCATGCACCTTTTTACCGGTTATAAGATTTGTTATTTCTATGCAGTCTCCTACAGCATATATATCCGGATCAGATGTCAACATATACTCATTCACAAGTATTCCGCCCGTTTTACCTAAAGTCAGGTTTGCTTCCTGAGCTATTTTTACATTCGGTCTGACTCCAATGGCAACTACTGCAAGTTCACATGGAAGTTCGGTCCCGTTAGTAAGCTTTACTCCTGAAAGTTTCCCATTCTCACCGAGAAATTGAACAACACCATTATCAGTAATAACATTCGCTGATTTACTTCTAACATGGTTTTCTACAAGCTTGGCCATATTCCAGTCAAGAAAAGTAAGAAGCTGAGGCAGCATTTCAATAACAGTGATTTCTATGCCTGCGAGTTGGAGTGCTTCACATGTTTCAATACCTATCAGGCCGCCTCCGATAACCACAGCCTTTTTGACCTCCATCTCATCCCCAATTTTTCGAAGATAATCCGCGTCCTTCATACTCTGAAGGGTTGTGATACCCTGAAGTTCTATTCCTGGAACTGGGGGCATTTTGGGTACAGCCCCAGTAGCGAGAATCAATTTGTCATACGGCATATTATCCGTTTGCCCTGTTTTCAAGTCTTTGCAAAGGACCGTCTTCTTCTCCCTGTCAATGGATATTGCCTCTGTCTCAGTCCTCGCCTTAATCGCCTTAGCATTCATATAATAAATCGGATCCCTGACAACACCAGTAGGTGTACAGAGAAGCATGTTGCGGTTGTCAAAGACACCGCCTACATAATAAGGGTAACCGCATGAAGCCATAGAAAGATCAGGATCTTTTTGTATTATTGTGATATCAGCACCCTCATCCAGACGTCGTGCTTTTGCCGCTGCTTTTGGTCCGGCAGCCGATCCTCCGATGACCAGTATTTTTTTATTGGACGGCATAAAATCCTCCTATAATAGAATGTTTTAATAATATTAAATCTATCTAATATTTATAGTACTATATATCTACTTATTCTTTGTTTTAATAACTTGATTTTGTCAATGAAATAGTTAATAAAATTTCTCTTTTGATATATTTCATATCACTTCGCGATTCTGTATAATAGAGAAATAATAACACAAAAGCTAAAATTATTATTATCTTGTTATTTTTATAGAAATAAAATCCGAAAATATGCCAATAATATAAACAGAACGATATTTCAGATTTACAGAATATACTAATTTCGGGAGGATAATATGCCGCTTCCAATTGTAAGATACAGAGATCAGAGAGATTATATACGCATGGATATTGATGCGGAAGCACAATGCGTGCTTTTTGAAAACATGGAATAATTTACAGCCAGGTGCAGAAACATCTCACACTCCGGAATGAAGCTTGAAACAGGCAGGTTTATTCCGGAAGGTACCGAGTTACATATAGTCGTACACGGTTTCGGTAATTCTATAAAACCCTTGAAAGCCAGCCTGCATGTAAACAGGGTGACGAGAGTAGACAACGAATTATATTACATATCTGGCAAACTCAGCGATATACGCTGATATTATAATACCCTGATATACTCTTTCAACACATCCGGTACAGTTACATTTCCGTTTTCGGTCTGGTAATTTTCCATTATTGCCGCAAGAGTCCTGCCTGCTGCAAGACCTGACCCGTTTAGTGTATGCAGCAGTAAGGGCTTTTCGCCTTTGGCTTTTCTGTATCTTATCCTTGCCCTTCGTGCCTGGTAGTCCAGGAAATTCGAGCAAGAACTGATTTCAACATACCTGTCAAGTCCGGGCATCCAGACCTCAATATCATAGGTTTTTGCGGAAGAAGCGGACGTATCCCCGCTGCAAAGCAGCAGTACCCTGTAATGCAGGTTTAGTCTTTTAAGCACTTCCTCAGCATTCGCGAGAAGCTTTTCCAACTCATCGAAAGAGTTTTCCGGTTCAACGAATTTAACAAGCTCGACTTTCTGAAACTGGTGCACACGGATGAGACCGCGCGTGTCTTTTCCAGCGGCTCCTGCTTCTCTTCTGAAACAGGAGGACTGCATGGTAAGGTACTGCGGAAGATCCTCAATATTCAGTATCTCATCCCTGTAAAGATTTGTTAAAGGAACTTCCGCAGTAGGAATAAGCGAAAGCTCGTCGCGGTCGATCCTGTAATATTCTTCCTTAAACTTTGGATACTGTCCAGTTCCTGTCATACTGTCATCGTTCACAAGAAAAGGCCCGAAAACCTCAGTATAACCGTGTTCTCCTGTATGAAGATCAAGCATAAAGCTTATGATAGCCCTTTCGAGCCTGGCAGCCAGTCCCTTATAAACATAAAAACGGCTGCCTGCCAGTTTAACACCTCTCTCAAAATCAAGTATACCAAGGTCAACCCCGATATCATAATGAGGCTTGGGTTTAAAATCAAATACAGGTTTGCTGCCCCATTCCCTGATCACCATATTATCGTTTTCATCTTTTCCCGCTGGAACCGAATCATCAAGTATATTCGGAATTGATAGATGCATATCATTAAAATTCAAATTCAGTTTTTCAACTTCGGTTTCAAGCCCCTTGATTTCGCCTGAAAGCCCCTGTACTTCCTTCATCAATTCGGAATCATCCTCTCCACGTGATTTTAACTTCCCTATTTCTTTGGAAACGCTGTTCCGCTTCTCCCGAAGCTTGTCTGTTTTTACTATATATTCTCTTCTGAGCTCCTCGATTTTCTTAAGCTCGTCAATATCAATAACATTCTGCATATTGCTCTTTATAAGCATAGCGCGGATTGAATCAATGTCTTCTCTTATTAGCTTTGGATC
>CAZVYR010000208.1:0-7184 GCA_964631555.1 uncultured Leptospirales bacterium | reverse complement strand
GAGCGCGCTTGAATATTTTAATTCGGAAAAATACAGGAAAGACGAGATATACCTGCTCTTTGTTCCCATAACAACAGGCCCGTGCAGGACAGGGCAGTATTATGTATTCTTTGAAAACCTGTTCAAAGATATGAGAATGGAGAACGTTGTGCTCATGATATTGAGCTCCGATAATTCATATAATGAGCTTGGGAAGAGTTTCATGAAGGACCTGTGGTGGGCTGTTCTTGTCGCTGATTACATGAGGGACATTGAGGCAAGCCTGCGGGCATGCGCGGTTGACAGGAAGAGTGCAATGCGGAAATTTGAGGAGCTGTGGCACAGAATGATAGGGATTGCGGAAGACGATATGAAAAAGGTAGTCCCTGTTCTTAAGGAGATCACCGCCGAGCTAAAACAGATTCCGCTGAAACGCAGGATGCAGGAGTCCCCGAAGGTGCTGGTTGTCGGGGAGATATACGTCAGGCGGGATGATTTCGCAGTTGACGAGCTTGTGGAATTCTTCGCGGACAAGGGGATCATTGCCAAGATATCCGGGTTTACGGAATGGATATATTACTGCGATTTTGTGAGGGAATATGAAATAAACAGCAGGCTCAAACACGTGCCGTGGTACAAGAAGCCTTTTTCAAAGGATTTCAGAGAGCTGATCATGTTCAAGATAGAGCAGGCTTATAAACACTGGGTTGACAAGAAGATAAAGGAAGCCCTTAAGGAATCGGAGCTTATTCCCGACAGTCCTCATAATATGTACAAGATAATGGAGAACAGCAAGGAGCATTTTGTTTCCTACGCGCTTCACAGCGAGATATCGGTTTCAACAGGAGCTGCTGCAACTGCAATGAATGACGGGTATTCGGGAGTGGTTAACATTTCACCTTTTGCGTGTCTTATAGGCAGGGTGGTTGAAGGGCTGATTACTCCGTGGTTCAGGGAGAGAAAATATCCTGTTATGTCTATTGAGATAGACGGTAACACGCTTCCTCCGAATGTTGTCAACAAGCTTGAGATATTTTCGCTTAATGTTCTGCGGTTTCAGTCGTCTCCTGACATATCGAGCTTTGTAAGGAATTCGGAAGGACTGGCAACCTGAGTACGCCGCTGCTTGCGGCGGGGAGCTTTATTGTTTTTTCAAGATCAATCCCCGCCTGTTGGGCAGGTCGGGCTGCTAATAAGGAAATCCTAATGAAAAAAATAATTCCGTTTATTATGCTGGCTTTTTTTCTTATAAGCTGCCGGAGTCTGCAGCTAAAGAAAAAACCCGAAGCTAAAATCAGGAATTTTGAGATTAATGCTATTTCGTTATATGATATTACTTTGCTCTTCGATATTGAGATATCCAATCCATATCCTGTAGGCCTTAAGCTTGAGGATATAGGGTTTACTTTTTTTATTGAAGATAAGCAGTTTTTTAAAACTAGCACGGCCCGCGGGCTTAAGATCAGGGCCAATGGGAAAGAGACATCGGTCTTTACAGTTAATTTAAAATATGCTGATATAGCAAAAATAATTAAGGATTATACAAATAAGGATTATCTTGACTGCGTTGTTGACACGGTTATCACAATACCGCTGCCCGATATTCCGGGGCTTCAAAAAAAAATAACTTTTAATTATAAATTAAAGAAACAGATACCTGCAATAAAACCTTCGATAAGGATAACCAACTTCAATGTACAGATGCCCACTAAGAAGGACATTACCGATGCCCTTAAGCGGGCAGGGAAGAGTGCCGCTGACAGCGGGGAAATATTCGGCATGTTCCGGGACATTCTGTCAGGGAAAAAAGCCAGGCAGCCTGTAGATCCTGCTTCTCTTGATCTTAAACTGAAAGTCAATTTTGATATAGAAATGAAGAATGATACAAGGGCTGAACTGCAGTTCCGGAAGCTGGATTATAACTTCTTTGTCAACAACAACAGGCTGTTAGACGGTATTACTACGGATATCAGCAACAAAGCCGGCAAATCACTGTTGCATATTCAAAACGAATTCAGCACCAAAACTATGAGCAAATCAATACTAAAGGCATTCCGGAATAAAAGCGGGAAATATCAGCTTAAAGGCGAAGCACTGCTTCAACTTCCGGCTTCAATAAAGAAAGAACCATTAAAGCTCAAATTTGATGAAACCGGAAGTTTCAAGCTGTAATAAAATTATTATTTTGCTTATTTTGTTTTAGGAAAAAAAGGTTCTCTTGTACCGCCTTCACCAGTCAGCATGATCTCGATCTGGATGATAGGACTGTCAACCCGCGTGACCTCCAGCGGGCAATGCGGCAGGCCTATGGGAAGCGAGACTATTGTAGGCTTTGTGAAGACATGTTTTTCAAGCTCCTCACCAAGATACAGTACAACCTCGGCACCAAAGTCCTCCGGGTCATTGGGATTGCCACCGTACCATGCCAGGAATTCGTGGAAGTTATGCGTATGGGTCGGATTGTTGGAAACAAACGGTTTGGTGACGAACTGGTGACCCATAGTCATATTATACCCAAGCTGATCGTAGCGGATAAACAGGCCGTCAAAGACGACTCTTCCGTCATCTTCAGCTTTTATCTGACGATGTGGTGGATCAAATATATACTTATCATATATCCCTGCCATTCTGCTTCTCCTTATTGTTGTATTTGTTGAGTAGGACGTAAATGCCTGCAAAAAGCTAATTGCATATTTACGACATTGTATGACGCTTCTTATTGTGAGATTAAATTATTATGATGAAAAAGAAAGTCAACAGTATTTCGGTAATTGTCTCAGGAGGAATGTCAGGCTTCTTGAGTAACGAATTTCTTTTTATCTTTTCTGCAAATCATCTGGGTTACATTTCGTCCGCACAGTATCGCAGAAGGCAAGCCCCCTCCGGGCATGACCCATTGCCCTGCCATGTAGAAGTCCGAAAGCCCTGGCAGCGTTTTTTTCATTTCCTTTAATCCTAGCTCCGGAGTCATGACCCAGCCTTCGAAACTCCCCTTCCAGTTGTTCGTATACCTTATAACAGTGGACGGAGTTGAGACATCGATTGCCTCAACCCTGGATTTGATATTGCCGAATCTTTTATCCAGTATTTTGATCACATCCTTTGCGATCCTGTTTTTCTCTGATTTGTATCTTTTAATATCTTCGCGTTTTAAATTATCCCAGTATTCGTAATTCTTTGTTCCGTACCTTACTATAATAACGCTCTTTCCTTTAGGGGCCATAGTAGGATCGAAGTTGAATATTCTCGGCGCGCAATAATTATACAAAGTGCTGTCGTCAATGATAACCGGATGCTCCAACTCGAAAACCAGGGAGTGTGGTTCATTGTCTAACTTCCTGGATATACCGAGAGATACCTGTATATATGAAGGGAAGGTAGGATAATTATCATAATATCTTTTAATAGTATTATCTATATATTTTCCTTCTAACATGTCAAAGATAGTAAAATGACCGTCTGCCGCCGATATTACTATATCGGATACATACGGCTCCCCGTTCTCAAGCAAAATGCCTTTCGCCGAATCATTGTCCGTCAATATCTTTACTACCCTGGAGTTGTAGTTAATTTTCCCGCCTAAATCAAGATATCTTTTCTCTATTAATTTGCTGAAGTTCAGGGACCCGCCTATCGGATAGCCTGCGCTCTTTTTATGCATCCACACAAGAGTCATGATCAGGAACAGCACAGCCATCTCAGGAATGAACATGTGCAGGAAAGTCTTTTTCAGCAGTTCGTTTTTACATCTTGCAGCATATTCCTTTGCGGAAATCCGTATCCATTTTTTCATGTCCCTGAGATACGGGAAAAACCTGGCAAGCATCTTCAGCCCGTCAAGCGGGCTCATTATCTCAGAGGCCTTTTCAATCGGCATATTCATGCCGGTAAATTTCCTCACAGCGTTGACGAACTCAAGTATCAGCGCCTTGTCTTCCGGCGCCTTATCGACCATTTCTTTTTCAAGCCTGTCTATATCCGTAAACACACGGATCGATTTGCCGCTGCTGTCTTCAACAGTAATATAGATATCCTGGTCAATGAATTTCAGGCTTTTTATATCGACCAGTTCATTCCATAGATTATAAAAGTTGTCGCCCGGGCTGGAACCTACTAGCCAGTGAATGCAGCCGTCAAATGTATAACCCTTCCTTTGCCAGGAAGTACAAAAACCGCCGGGTGAATTATGCAATTCAAATATTTCAGTCTCATAGCCGTTCATCTGAAGATATGCGCCTGCCGATAACCCGGCGATGCCGGCACCTATAATATTGACTTTATTTTTCATATTTAACGCCTCTATTATATATAACACTTATGATAATGCGAACCATTACCCTGATCGTATGTTTTATATATCCGCGGTAAATCTCGCGATCTTTTTATTTAATAGAAGGCAGTATTATGAAAAGTCAATGATAATAATTATTACCCTGGTCTTTGCCCTGTCGATTGCCTGTTTTAACCGGATCCCCTCCGTTCCGGAGTCGCTTCCGCTCCGTTCCATTCCAAAGTCTTCTTTGCGTTTGATAGCCGGATCAGAAGAAGTCAGGCGCTGTGAGTAATAGAATTCAGGAGAAGATTCAGCTTTTCCGTAAAACAGCGATTTTATTTTTCCCTTTGATCGTGACTCCTTCTAAACCAAAACCATGATCTATCGCTCTTTTAACTGTAGTATTGAACTCCTCAGTCGAAACAACATGAGGCTCACCTATGAAAAAAATACCGTTTTTCTTTAGCGCTGAAGCCAGCTCCATTATAAACCTGTCGTTATCCTGCACTTCATGCAGCACTCCGAATGTCAATGCAATGTCTGCCTGTCCCCGAAGGTCGTTTATCATTAAGGAATTAAACGTGCAGAGCCTCGCATCTATAATATCCGAAAGCCCGGCTTTCATTGCTCTTTTTTTAAGAGCACTCAGCATTCTTTTTTGCGGATCAATAGATATAACCTTGCCGCTGCTTCCGGTGAGCCTTGCCAAAGGCAGGCTGAAAAATCCCATAGCGCATCCCGCGTCTATTATTTTCATCCCGGGTTTTATATAGCTTTTCAATATTATATCAGGATTTAATGAGACCTTTCTGACCGGATTCAGTAGAAAATAACCCGCCCACCATGGAAATACGTGCCGTTCGCTCATTTTCATACCTCCTTTTGTTAAATGCTGTTTTATGATTAATAAGACGAATATCCCGCGGTTTTATTGCCGGATAATTCCGCTACTTAAATATTTTTTTAATTGTCCACATAATGAGATGTATAAAAGAGGATGCCAATACTGTTATCTTAAGATAAGGTGACTGATCAGTCTGCATGTATTGTGAAATATACCGGCAGTATCATAATGACTGGTAAAATCATACCGATACTACCGGTTTTAAACAGGAAGATTATTTTTATAATTACTTTTTATGAATACTTCTCCTTTTTCCAGACAAGCGGCCCAGGTTTTGTCTGTCCGTCATATATCGGATTGTGCAGGAGTGTACCGAAGTTTTTTAGAACTTCATGACGTTTTTCATTCGGTGCTTCGTCGGGGATGGCACGTAACAAAGCATCATTGCGCGCTTCAATACCTTCCCTGAATTCCGGATGGCTCATAATAAACAGGTCATTTCGTTTGATACCCCGCAAAATCCTTTCCCCGACTTCTAATGGATCCATAAAAGTACTCATGTCAAACGGAGGCCGCCCGGGAGGCGGCTCTAGAGCTTCCTTGTTTTTTGATCTTTCATACCTGAGCTTCATTGAAGAAACAGGAAGATTTGTAGATACCGGCCCCGGAAAATAAACCGACGCAAATACTCCTGTACCCTGCAGATCACATGCCAGTGTTTCCATCATTCCTGCAACAGCAAATTTTGATGTACAATATGTACCGGACCCGGTAACTGCAAAAATACCGCCTGAAGATGAAGTGCTTACAACATGTCCTCCTTCTCCATGTTTTATGATACGGGGAAGAAATGTGACAAGACCGTTTATTACACCGCCAATGTTAATTCCAATTACAAAATCCCAGTCTTCATAAGTCAGGTTCTGCATTGGACCGCCGCCGCCTACACCGGCGTTGTTTATGAGTATATGAATATTTCCAAATACAGACTCAGCTTCATCTGCTGCGCGGGCATAAGCTTCTCTGTCAGTGACGTCAAGTTTTATGGGATGCACAGGCTGGTCTTTCTTTTTAAAATATTCCATTGCTTCATCCAGAACCTCCTGACGAATATCAGCAATAACTACTTTAATACCATTTGCCGCGAACACCTTGGCAATACCGAGTCCGATCCCGCTTGCACCACCGGTGATAAATGCGGCCTTTCCTTCAACATTCTCCATAATCTTTCTCCCTTATAGTTTCTTAAATTATATCCGAATATATAAAATCAGTAATAATGAACCATTAACCTGAGAGAAAACAAGGCAGTTGGCTTTCTTTGCGGTATTACTTCTTACATGCAATACATGATTTAAGGAAGACCGCAGGAGCCGTCAGCGCAATTCACAGCTACCGGCATTCTGAGTGCCTTTTCGTCGCGGCTGATCCCTTTCTTCGGAATCCATTTATCAATGGAAAGCGTCTGTGTATGAATATAATCCGTTGTGATCCACATCGGATTCCATTCCCCCCCAACCACTACAAAGTTGATATTCTCAGGCCTGAGAAACGGCAGATTAACCTGCTCTGCGAGATATTTCCGCAGGTCGTTCTTTGTTTTAAAACCTTCCTCGTTCATCAGGTTTTTAGCTGCTAGCGGATCAATCACAAAGGTGCAGCTGAATGCCATTGAAATAGCTCCTTTCATTATTTCAGCCATTCGCTGTGAAGGTCCCATTCCGAGATGAAGAACATTCCATCCCCTGAACAGGCTTACAGTGCTCTCTTCGGGCTTAAAGCCTTTTTCCACATGAAAAGGTTCATAAACACTTAGCTTTTCATTCTCAGCACAGCACATGTTGTTATAGTTTGTGACATTACCGAATGTGGCAGTAAAATTATCTGCCAGCTTTGCGTCGCCAAGATTTATAGTCATCAGAGTATACGCCCTTCCGATTACGGAATTCGCGTAATTAAAAGGACTAAGTGCCGCTGCACCGTAATTCATACCGATCTGATCGCGGATAGGGCCATTTACCACTATCATTCTCCCGAAAGAAGTCGTTGAGCTGGGCATGGAAGGTTCCTGGCTCTCAGCGAGTGCCA
>CAZVYR010000207.1:0-7195 GCA_964631555.1 uncultured Leptospirales bacterium | reverse complement strand
TAACTTTTACGGATCAAGCAAGAGCAGGATAGAATGGATACCTGCGGATGCTAAGCCGGTACAAAAAGCTGATGTCCTCTATTTCGTGGGATGTACTGCTTCGTATGTTAATAAAGAAATTGCCCAGGCCACAGCAAAGATATTTAAAGCTGCCGGAACAGATTATATGCTAATGGCGGATGAATGGTGCTGCGGAAATACAGTTTTTTCAACAGGCATGGTGGATGATGCACGCAAAATTGCAAAACGAAATGTGGAAGAAATGAGGAAGTGCGGTGCAAAGACGCTTGTAACAAGCTGCGCAGAAGGCTACCGTATGTGGAAAGTGGATTATCCAAAATTATTAAATATATCTACAGATGAACTTGGCTTTAAAGTACTTCATTTAGTTGAATATGTAGATGAAATGGTGAAAAGCGGTAAGCTTAAATTTAAAAAACCCTTTAATACCCGCATGGCTTATCATGACGCATGCAGTCTCAGTCGCTTAAGTGAACCATGGACACCATGGGAAGGAAAGAGAGGCTGGATGGGAACAGTAGAGCCCAAGCTTACAAGACGCCGCGGAACAAACGGAGTCTATCAACAACCCAGGGACATTTTAAATGCTATCCCGGGAGTTAACCTAATTGAAATGCCCAGAACAAGGGAAAATTCTTACTGCTGCGGAGCTGGTCGTGGTACAAAAGAGGCATTTCCTGAGTTCGCAAAATTTTCCGCTAATCACAGGCTTGAAGAAGTCAAAGATGTCGGTGCTGAGACCCTTGTCTCAACTTGTCCCTGGTGTAAAAATAATTTCAGCCAGGTAGTAAAAGAAAACGGCGATGATGTGCAGGTTCTTGATATATCTGAAGTTATCTGCGCGTCCATTGACGTATAGGTATTAAGGAGGTAATTCATGGCAATATCAAAAGAAATTTATAAAGTATTGGAATCAATAGTAGGTGAGCGGTACGTATCGGATGATCCGGTAGTCTGTGAATCTTACAGAAGCGGCCCGGGCGGATATGAAAACGGACTTGGATATGAGCGTGTCATGACCACTATCCCAGGCTGTGTTATTCTGCCAAGGACCACTGAAGAGGTTCAAAAGATCGTGAAAGTATGTTATCGTAATGCAGTGCCTTATGTACCTTACAGCACAGGCTTTTACGGTCCACGTTCCCATCCTCATGTTGAAGATGCGTTAATAATAGACCTGAAGAGAATGAATGATTTTGTAATCGATGAAAAACATTTTTATGTTGAAGTCGGACCAGGTATGATCTATTCTCCTATACAGGAAGAAGCTATGAAACACGGCGCTTATGTAGTTATAGGCGGTGGTGGTGCACAGGCTTCCGCTATAGCAAACCTTATCGGTGACGGCTGGTCACCACTAAGCCACAGGATAGGCCTGCCGCACAGAAGAATTCTTGGTACAGAGCTTGTTTTACCTGACGGCGAATTATTAAAGCTCGGATCTCTGGCAACAGATGATGATCCTTTCTGGGGAGAATCACCCGGTCCTGACCTGAGAGGTATTCTGCGCGGGTATACAGGTGTTCGCGGTTGTCTTGGAATTGTTACGAAGATGGCAATAAAGACACTCCCGTTCCAGCCTGAGCGGCTTGTGCCTACAGGTATTTCACCAAATACAGCTCTGGCCTTCCCTGAAAAGAGGATCAAATGGATAAACTTCGTTGTTCCTTCAAAAGAAGCTCAGGTAAAAGCTATGTACGAAATAGGTAAGGCTGAGATCGGCGGTGCTGTAACCAAGGTACCGCTGTTCTGGAGATCGATCGCTAAAGCTGAAAGCAAGGAACATTTCTGGGAAATGTGGAGCAAGGAGAATGAAGAATCAGTAGCTAACTTCTTTATTGTCCGTGTTTTACTTATTGGTTATACTTCTGAAGAACAGATGGTATACGATGAAAACGTGCTTATGGATATCATGAAGGAAGTCGGCGGAGAAGCCCGTCGTACCAAACCTTCGGATGAATCCTGGATCAAGAACGCTGACTCAGCCGGTATGTGGCTGATGTGCGGTGGTTATGTATCAGTTGATTATGTCATTGAGACACTGAGCCAGGCAACTGAGCACGGCCCGACATACGCAGACCTAAAGAAGAAATATACTCCGCCGCTGATGCCTGATTATGGCGATCCGGGCTGGTTCCAGAGTTTTGAGCTTGGGCACCAGGGCTATTCCGAGTTCCTGATTTACTGGGATCAGGATGACGATACCGATCCTGTTGATGAGTTCTATGTTGAAACATCCAAGATGAACATAAATCACAGATACTACACATCTCTGCTTGGACCTCATCAGCCTCTTTACCTGACTGGACCGAAATACGGACCAAATTATCATAAATATTTGTTAAAGGTAAAAGATGAATTTGATCCTAAATGGATGTCACATCCTCCTGTACCACTGGCACATGACGTTTTTGTTGAACGTGCCCCGTGGATGCATAAGATAAGGGATTGGGACGTTCCGGACGATTTACCAAAGTAACACAGATATATAAGCGTTGATATACGGGGAGCTATTCTATTTCATAAAGAAATACTAAAGGGTAGCTCCCTTTTTTATTTATTACATTAGCTTTGGCAGTAAAATATATTATTTTAATTAGCTGAAGTGTCTTATCGATTAATTTTCTGAGGATGATTAACTATACAGAATTGATGAATTTTTTAAATTCGTCTTCTGCATACTTTTTGATCTTTTTTTGAAAAGCATCATATTTTTTAATATAATGTTCGCCGAAGGATGTTAACTCAGCTCCTGTCCGGTCATTTCCACCATGCTTTCTTGTTATTACGTTTTGCTCTAAATTCTCTTCAAGCTTGTTAAGGATTTTAATAGCTTTAGCATAAGACATATTCATCTCTTTTGCAGCGCTATTAATCGAATTATGTTTCTTTATTCCCTCTAAAAGCCACACCAGACCAATACCCATGAAGGATTCATCTTTATCGTTTAAAATGCTGATATTCAATTTAATTTTCATATCATTATTTGTTGAACAGCATAAAGGTTGTTGTCAAGTTTTTTTTAAAATAACGGAAATCAGGGTGTGCTCACAGCCTGGTGCCGGCAAGGATGAATTATTTAGATTATTTTTTTTCAAGTTCTATCAGCCTGTCGGCCATCTGCTTAAACAAAACATAGAATTCTTTCAGATCATCCTTTTCCCTGAGATCTCTCATATCCGGACTTTTACCGTCAAGGATCTCCTTTATATATCTTTTCATTACAAAGATGGGCCCGGATATGCGGTGCGTTTCCCTGATAAGCTGTAAGAAAAGAATGGCAATACCAATTACTGTAACCAGAATGATAATTATAAAAAGCCATATATTGACATTGACAATATCGTTGTTGGATATTAACATATCCTCATTCGATTTAATGGATTTATTGAGCATATCCATACTTCTGTTATAGTCAGTTATCAGGTCATTGGGGCCTTTTTTAACTGCTGTATTATCTTTTCCGTGCGGCATCAGTGAATATTCAATTAAATTATTTTGCTGTATTTCTATATTATTCCGGATGCTTTTTGTATTGTTTATGATACTGGTATTGTTTTTTGCTATTTTTCTGCTGTTAAGAGTAATTATAGTTCCTGCTGTTATTATTACAATCGCAATAATTATTGAAACTGAGCCGATTATCGAGAAAGATTTCTTAAGCTGAAATTTTTTATCTATCATGTACTGTTTTCGATATTTCATATATTGTACTCTTTTGATGTATTTGATTTTTTTCTTTTTTATTCTTACAATGCATTAATTTCAAGCAATATTGTTTTCTTTTTATAATTTTTTAAATATTTTGTTTTTATTTATAAAAAATCATTTGTAAAATTATTTTTTTAACTATAATAAATATTACATACATTGTATAACTTCGGGTAAAAGCGGATCGTTTTTTCGATTATCCGGGAAAGGAGAGAACTCATGGCAAAAGCAACACCAGCTCCGATGATAAGATCAATTCACGGGCGTATCGGCAACATGGTATTCTATTTCAGGAACGGAAGGCAGTGCGTGCGCATTCACGTCATTCCGCGAAATCCGGATACTGAAGCGCAGAGAATCATCCGGCGCGTTTTCGGAGATGCCGTCCGCTCCTGGCAGGCAATGACCGATGATGAAAGATATGTGTTCAACAGAAAAGCGCGTTATATGACCGTAAGCGGTTATAATCTGTATATATCTGAATATATGAGAACCGGAATTTCCCGTGTATCCGGGGAAAAAATCATTTCCGGATATTCGGATCATACCGCCAAGCCTGTATCTTTTAGTTCTCTCACCTCCGTTTCACATTCGAATAAAAGCAAATCCATTATAAATAGGGAATCTCCGGGTTTAAAATTCAGGCCCGGATAAAAAAAAGCGGTCTAATCGCTGTAATTTATAAATTTTTAATATAAAAATATAAACAAACCTTTGATAACAAATCAGATGAATAAAAAATATAAGGGAGTTGATCAAATAAAATGAATCTAAGCAGATTAATTAAAAAGAAATACAGATCAGTGATAATTGTGTTTTTATTAATAATTATGCCTTTATTTATTTCAGGCGCTGAGGATAATTATCTTTTTAATGACAAAGAAACATGTCTGCGATGCATTAAAGAAATAAATGAAAAGAAAACCGGGATGCAGGACGAATGCTATAAATGCAAAGGCAGATACGGAAATAAACCCGGCAATAAGTATTATATAGAAATGACTTCCGGTTTAAGCTCAAAAAGCAGGCAGGAATTTGTATATGAAGAAGAAGGGAAAAAAGGCGATTACTCGCTTGATAATGATCTTGTAATCAGAAAACAGCAGGGAATGAAAGAAAACAGGATCATGGATTTATGCCCGGATACATATAAAGAATTACAAAAGACGTCAATAAATCAATAAAATAATAATTTAGATGATTAACGTATCTGTCACTAACGGACGTACATTATTAAAAAATAATTGACCGGAGCACTATTGCAGCAAGAATAACAAAACAAACAATAAGAGGTATAAAAAAATGAAAAAGATATTTGCGTTTATTCTGTTATTATCCGTCGTTACTGTATTTTCATTTAATTGCTCTTCAGCCAGGACAAAACAGTTAAATTTTGTTGAGGCCTGCTACAATGAGAGCCCCGGCAGGGAAGGGCTTCCGATGAGCCAGATAGAGATGCTTTATGAAGGTGTACAAAAGGCTGATGACAGCACAGCCAGGCAAGCGCTTCGGGAGAATTGTCCAAAAGCTTACAAGGAATATCTTCGCTGATACTTTAATTTCCCAATGGATTAATTCCATACAGTATTTTGGAGTAAGCATGCAGCTTTTGCAGAAGTTACCAGTTTAGCTTTTGATACTCTGGTGCTTTTTGCAGTAAGCCTGCAATTTACAGCGGGGAGCTTTATTGTATTATCTTTATGCGGAACATATAGCCGCTTAAAATGGTTTGATTTATTCAAGTAGATTGTCTTTTTTTTCATCATGTTTATCAATGTTTATCAGGATTTTAAATAAAATGATCAGGTATTAAAATGTTATGCTGGCCTAGTCTGTTTACCCCGTCAGTGTTATTACAAAACCACGCAGGATAAAAAAATGGAAAATCTAAACATCATAACCGGATATATTTCCGGGCACTGGATCGATATTATCGGCTATATTGCTTCAATATTTGTTGCAGCAACGTTTTACATGAAGACTATTATCCCTCTCAGGATATTCGCAATAATAAGTAATATTTTCTTTGTAACCTATGGGTTTTTCGGTGCACTCTATCCTGTGCTGATCCTTCATATATTTCTTTTTCCTTTGAATATATTCCGTCTTGTCCAAATGAAGAGGCTCATTAAAGACGTACAGCAAGCTATGGATGACGACGGAGCAATGAAACCACTCATCCCTTATATGTCGAAATCATATTTTGAAGAAGGAGACGTCTTGTTCAGAAAAGGCGATAAAGCCGATAAAATGTATTATATTGCAAGCGGTTCCGTGAAACTTACTGATCTAGATATAAGTGTAAGCAGCGGGCAGATTCTTGGAGAGATGGGTATATTCTCTCCGTTCAGGGAGAGAACCGATACTGCAGTATGTGAAAGCAGACTTGAAATATTCACAATTGATGAGGACAAGATCAAGCAGCTTTACTATCAGAATCCTACTTTCGGTTTTTATCTTATCAAGCTGCTTACAAAACGATTTATTGCCAATTATATTAAAATGATGAACATATACCAGGACAGAACTGACCAGGATTAATCAGTTACTTTTTTTTGTTTTTCTTTCTTATACGGTCTGACCTGCCTTTATCATATACTCCTATACTATTTTGATCTATCCCATTTTTTTCTAAAGTTGAATTATTCCTTGCACTAAAATATCATATCTATACATATTATACCCGAAGTCATATAAGAAGTTATGAGACTTAATAATAAAAAGCCGACAACATTCAGGAGATATTTTATGTATTTCATTAGAAGATTAATGATTATGTATGTATTGTTTTTTTCTATAAACATTGCACTTTACGCGGAAAAAGACCCTTGTGAGGGCGTAGATATAAAAGCTTTACAGGTTCATCTTCCTATAAGCGAACATGAAATTATTTATAAAAAATCTTTTTATGATCTCTGTGAAATTGTTTTAAAAATAAATAATGATTATGTTCCGATCTATTATAATAAGGATTATGTAATTGCCGGAAAATTGTTCAGAAACGGGGAACAAATAACAAGCCGGACTTTAAACGTTCTTAAGGAAAAGAATTTTAACGATAATCTACCGCTTTTAAAAAAGGCAGCGGCAATCATTTATAATCCGGCAAAACAGGTGGGTAAGGAACTGTACATGTTTACGGATCCGCTATGCCCTCATTGTGAGAAAGCCAATTATGAAATTAAAAAATTTGCCGATAAATACGGGATTACGATCAATGTTCTCATGATCAGCGTACATGGGCCAAAAGCCACAAAGAAGTGTATTGAAGCAGTATGCCGTGATTTTAAATTTGAAGATTATATTAAGAAAGACTGGAAACAAAATCAGGATACGGATGATTTCCAGTGTCAGAAAGGAAAGGATAATAATGCTTTGGCTGAAACTGTTTCCGAGAAGCTGAATGTTGACGGGGTGCCGGTTTTTTTTACGGGAGACGGCAAGTATGTAAGCGGTGCCAATA
>CAZVYR010000206.1:0-7235 GCA_964631555.1 uncultured Leptospirales bacterium | reverse complement strand
CAAACTTAACCGAGAATTTATTCAAAGGGATCGCCTCAATCTCCAGGTCATAGACATCAATCCCCATTGACAGCAATCCCGCTATCAGTGACCATTTTATCAACCTGGAAGCCAGGCTGGCATCCCTGCTGACCACGACTTTACTGTCCTTACTGAGAAAAGCCCCGATCGCAGTGCCTATCTTGGCCGCATATTCAGGAGTAATCTTAATATTGAATGAGCCTGTTATACCCTCAGATCCGAACAATGTCTTTTTCTCAGACTGCGCCCAGATAAGATCCTCGGATAATTTAGTCCCCTCTTCAATTATCTTATACGGCCATACACGGATATTGGGCCTGATCTCCGCGCTTCTGCCTATTTCACAATCATCACTTACTACGGCTCCTTCATATATCTCTACTCCCTCTTCAAGCACGCATCTCTTGCCTACTATCGAGCCGCGCAGTTCACACCTCGGCCCAATGTGCGTACTGTGAAGCACTATACTCCTTCTCACGGAAGCGCCTTCATCAATTACACAATTATCACCTATCACTGAAAAATCGGATATCTCAGCGCCCTTCTTTATTCTGACAAAATCACCTATATATACCGGGCCTTTAATAAGAGCCTCATCCGATATAAATACATTCCGGCCTACCCAGATATTTTCGCCTATCTTCTTTCCCGGAAAATCAATGTTAACAAGCCCGTTCAATACATCAATATGCACATTCCTGTAGGTCTCAAGATTCCCAACATCGCACCAGTATCCCTCGGAGATATATCCGTATAGGGGGATCTTCTTCTTTTGAAGTGCAGGGAAAATATCGAACGAAAAATCAAGGTTCTTCCCTTCAGGAATGTAATCGTTTAAAATTCTTGGTTCGATAATGTATGTGCCGGTATTTACCGTATCTGAAAATACCTGGCTCCAGTCAGGCTTTTCCAGGAATTTCTCTATTTTGCCGTTCTCATTGGTAATTACTATACCATATTCGGTGGGTTTTTCAACATGCTTTAAGACTATAGTAAGGGGTGATTTCTTATCTTTATGATATTTCAATATTTCCGTAAAATTGAAATCTATTATACCGTCACCGCTGGTAATGATCAAAGTATCATTATGAGTATTTACAGCCTTTTTCACTCCTCCCGCAGTCCCAAGCGGATCCTCTTCTACGGAATAAGTGATATTAACATCCCATTCTGACCCGTCTCCGAAATAATTCTGTATATTATCAGGCAGATAATAAAGCGTAATAATGATATCTGTAATGCCGTGCCGTTTTAATAGATTTATACTGTGCTCAAGAACCGGCATATTGATAACAGGCACCATAGGTTTTGGCCTGCCTGAAGTAAGCGGCCTTAACCTTGTACCATGGCCGCCTGCCATAATCACAGCTTTAATCATTCGACTCTCCCGATATGGGTAATATAATTATAAATTCATTAAAATATAAATTATAACATGGAATGTCGGAGCGCAAACAATTATTGTTTAACAGGTTGGATGAAAATTAGAATCCGGGGATAGTATATCTTATTGGTTTTCCTGGGCAAGAACTAAATCACTTTTTTCTATAATTTTACCACGCTTTAATTTATGTCTGAAATTAGTACTACTGTCATTTATAATCTTTTCAACATAAGCTACGTTCTTTTCAATGGCTTCTATGTATAAATTCCTGTCAATATCGAATCTTTTCTTGAAATGTTCCTTAGCATATTCATGTATCTTCTTAAACGAATTATTAAGCCTTTTTTTAACTATTTCATAAAAATCGAGTGTATTCTTTATTATATCATACTCGGTTTTATAGTCAGGTATTCCTGCTTCCTTCATTTCGAAATATAAAAACAACAGTCTTTCAAGATACTCCCTGTCCGACATCTGCCCCAGAATATCGGCAGATCCCAAAATCATCCCCGCTGTGCTTTCTTCCCCGGATACAAATGGTATTGTACTAAGATTATTCTTTATTTCAGTACACCTGATCATCTTTGAAACAGCATCAACATCCTCTTTGCCTATTGCAAAATCATTTTTATTTTTTACGATAAAAGCAATGCTCCTTCCGATATGATTCAACGTGTATTTGCCCCCTGTGCCCTCATTATCCCACTTCTCCTGTATATAACCGGTATCATGAAACAGACTTGCTTTCAACAGGTTCTGTGCCAGCCTGACAGGCAGCTTCTCCTCCCTGAGGTTATAGCCGTCAAGCAATCTGGCTGCAGCTAAAAAAACATCCATTGTATGATACAGATCATGATAAGGCGTATTGCAGGCATTATAGCCTTTATAGTTACCTTCGAAGAGAGCCTTGACTTTCTTATAACACTTTTCAATTTCCTTGAAATCATTTTTCGGGTAATGATATAAAAATAAATCACGGATAGTGCAGAATACAACTTTAATATTTCTAAGATCAATTAAGAAAGCAAGATTTATCGTATTATTATTTTTCATAAAAAATTCCTTTATGTTTAGTAAAATGTCGGTATTATCTATCTGTCTGAATAACGACTCTATCCTGAAGTTATATACCCGAAATTTAAATTTCTTCCAATATCGCCGCCTCTATACGAAAAAAAATCATTATCATCATAAGTACAAATTCCGGACTGAAAAACGTTCTTTTCAGGAATCCCTTCTTCAGATAATGATCTTTCAATATTTTGCCAGAGATTTAAATATATTTTATTATTCTTTTTTACAATATCTTTATGGAAATAGCTACCTACATCCATATTCACTTCATAGGACTTGCCGATGGAAGGTAAAATAAAAACAAATATATCCTCATTTTTTGATCTATAAACAGTTTTCATATTCTTGATCAATTTTTTTGATATATTTAAGCGGCAGCCCTTCCAGCCGGAATGAACAGCCCCAAGAATTCTCTTATTAATATCAAAAGCGAATACCGGCACACAATCAGCACTTCTTATAACAAGGCATAAATTCCTGATACCCGTTATTATCCCATCTGCTTTAACGAATTTCCTGGTATTTTTTCCAGGCGCATTGTCAATTCTTATAATGGAATCACCATGTACCTGGTTCAGCATAATAATATTTTTTTCTTCTATGCCAAGGGAATTGTTAAGCAAAACAATCTCTTCGTTCCGAATATCTTTTGAATTTCCGTTGTAGTCGATTTTGTTTGCTGATTTGGCAAAAACACCTAAAGCAATCGGGAGATCTGTCTGTAATTTAAAAATTCCTGTATCAGTTTTAATATAATCTCTCATAACTGCCATGTTACCGGTATATTTTCGGAAAACGATTTTTTAAGAACTGCTGATGAATATATTATTGAAATTACAGAAACAAATTTATTTATAAAATTCATTATAAGATAATAATAAAAAGCAAATTTAGCAAATAAAACATTTTCATATTTTAAAAAATAATATCATACCTGCGTCTTCTTTGAAATCCGGAGATTTTTCTGTATCCGATTTGTTTTATCTTTTCCAGTGTTTTCCCGAATAAAAAAGCCACTTCCTCAGGCTTATGTGAGTCAGAGCCCAATGTAACCGGAACATTATTCCGAAAGAATAATTCAATTATATCATCCGACGGATATATCTCGCCGACAGGTTTTCTTGCTCCGGAAGTATTTATCTCTACTGCCATATTGCCGTTCTTTGCGACACTTACCGCAATTTTCTCCAGAATCCCGGTAAAATCAGCCTTCGCGCGATGACCGAATTTCTTAACAAGGTCAATATGGCCCACAATATTAAAATACCCGGAATCCGCTAAATTATAAATAACCTCATAATACTCGGCATATACCTTATCTATGTCCCTCTTCTCAAACTCCCGGATATTGTCAGGATGATCAAAGGCCCAGTCACCAAGAAAATGGCAGGACCCGGTCAGATAATCTAACCTGTCATCCGCCAGGTATCTTCTGTCCAGTGAAATCGTTAAGGGAAAATCAACTTCAAAGCCAGTCCTGATATCAATATCGTCTTTATACTCACGCTTTTTCGCTTCAACCGATTCAATATACATCTCAGTCTCTTCGGGTAACATGGTAATGCCTTCCCGCAAGCCTTCAGGAAGAGGAGCATGATCGGAAAATCCGATCTCGCGGAGCCCTTTGGCCATAGCTTCACGAATGTAATCATCCATAGAGCCGGACGCATGTCCGCATAATTCGGTATGCACATGGTAATCTATAAGATTCATTAATAACCTAATCTGGAATAGTGAAAAGAAATATCGTATATCTTTGCCGGTGCGACCGAAGCTGATCCGCTGCCTGCTCTGACAAAAAATTTCTCTATTCTATCATCCGGGGAGTACGAAATTGTCGATAATATATGCCATAACGGAGGAACCATAATAGAAGGCACGGAACCGTCATCTGAATATTTCTTTCTCTCACAGAGATTCGCGATACCCGAATTGAAAGCCCCGGAGAACTCATGGAAATCCATATTGTTTGTACAATACAGATGAGGATGAAACAGGTATAAGACCAGTATCTTCTCCTTGCGAAGATATAAAGACATCAGCTCAGTACCGTCAATTTCAAAGTAGCGTGGCCTGAGCACTATATAATCAACTTTTGTCAAATCGTGCTTACAGGGATATAAAGAAAGCAAAAACCTGGTATGATCCGGCCCTCTAAAGATTACTTTTAAATCAGGATTAGAATGCCCCGGATACATAATATCAATATTATGACCGGCACACTTAAACTTGTCCGTTTTATAAAGCCCGCCTGAATTGTTGTTTATAAGACTCCTGATATCATAATAGACATCAGCTTCAATATCCTCTATCCGGGCTTTATATTCGGAACTATGTGTAATATCTGTATGATAAAATTCTGCTGTATTTAACATGATTATAATCACTATATAAAAAAATTTAAAAACAATCAACCCTTAAGAATATTAATTGCTTCCGTATGCAGGAGAAGGTAACACATTAAATATTCTTCAACTGTTTTTTTCGGTCCCTTTAAATTTGATTTAGCCCTGTATTTCGCATTTACTTTTCTGTCACTGAATGAGCGGTATAATTCCCTGGGATCAGAAATATCATAGTCCGGGTAAATCCTGTTTTTCCCCAGGATATTATCCACATCCTGCCTGGAAATGACATACTTGCCGCTATTTTCCATTTCCTCTCTGATCTTTAATGTTTCTTCATAAGTAAGGCCAAAGATGAATTCGTCAATTGATTCTATTTCCTCATCACTCAGTTCATCCCTTTGAAGAAAATCGAAAAAACCAGGCTCAATAAATTCTGAAATCCTGAATAACTCCGAAAAGCCGAGCATTGTTCCGAATGTGGGAATCAACACTCCCCTGGCCCGCCAAATATTGGACAAAATAGGAGCGAACTCTTTTACACCATGATCCAGTCTGTATTCCCAGATATTTGCAAGCAAATATCCGGCTTTGATTTTAATATCCTTTAACACATATCTATCGTCTATTATAGATAAAAAAACCTCTTCAGCCATTAAAGTAAAAACAATATTACTGATTATCTTCTTTAAAATGGTATATGAATCCTTAAGCTGCTCATTTTCCAGCACTATATAGAGCAACAGGAAAAAGAAATTTATTTTTGCAATTGAAAAAGCATTACCGAGCAGGGCTTTAGTGGGCATATGAAATCTAAGATCCAGTTGCTCCTCCCTGCATAACGAAAATACAAGGGTTTCAACACTCCTTTTAGCGCTTCCGAGATGCTGTACCTCCAGAATAGAAGGATATAATGAAATGGAAGCAGCCAGTTGCTGCAAAGAGGTCCTGTTGTTTTTAATTCTTTTAAACTCAGTATTTTTTTTCCCCTCTTTTAGGATATTTAATACTTTTTCTATTATATCAATTTCTTCTTCTGAGAATAGAATAATTTCTTTCATAATCGTGTTAATTACGCATCTCTGATATGGAATCTCCCACCCGGGAATATTTAATCCTGACTCATCATTACTTTCTTATAACTCAAAAACACCTGAACTATAAAATGACATTGTTAATAAAAATATTCAAGAATAATTTTATGATTGCACCCAGGGTTACTTTTATAGGGTTCCCCTCCGTTTCAAAGTCGCCTTATGTCCGGTCCCTGAGCGGCAGCCGAAGGGTCCACTCCGTTTCCTCTCCGTTTATCATTCGTCCCAAAATCCTCCTCTTAAATAAGTTCCATGTTCCAGGTTGCAGGATTAAAAGTTCCAGGGTCAATGTCCCGGATAAGACGGATCATCATATACAGGGATTTTTAGCCTGAAACATGCAACCTGGAACATGGAACTTATTTGCTTCCTGTTCATTTCAGTCAGGTAAAGCCGGAAAATAAATACAGAAGCAATTTGATAATTGAACAATATAAGTCAAGGACGATTTCCAGTGCTAAGTTATCTCAGCCCATCTGACTTCTCTTATTTGCTTGAGTAATTATTTCGATCCCGGAAAAACTTTTAAAATAAGATCGATCATTTTAAATAAATAATAATAAATACTTGACTGAATATACGCGTTAAGCTATATTTTATATAAATAGTATATTTTTATAAATATCGTAAACTAATATAAAAAACGTAAAAAATGAGCAGTAATATTACTCTTAATAAAAAATATCAGCAAATCATAAAAACAGCGACAGACCTCTTTATCCTGCATGGAATTAAACGCGTAACAATAGAAGAAATATGCAAATCCGCAAATGTAAGCAAGATGACATTCTACAAATTCTTTAGAAACAAAATCGAACTTTTAAAACAGGTCTATATTGCTGCTACTGATGAAGGATACCGGGTCTCTGACAATATTATGGCCCAGGATATCCCGTATGAAGAAAGGCTAAAGCAGCTAATCAAATATAAAATTGAAATAATCAGAAAATGGGGCGGGCAATTCGTTGATGATCTCCTGGAGATCCCTGAACTTCAGCCTTTTATACAGGAAATGATCCGGAGAAATCTCAACAAAACTCTTGAGATATTCAATCAAGGCAGAAAAGAAGGCGCAATACAAGAAAATATTACCCCTGATTTTTTTCAGTTCTTAATAGACCATATGGTTATAATGCGTGATAATGAGAAACTCAAAAACATTTTCCCTGATATAAGCCAGAGAATTGAAGTACTTATCAATTCATTATTCTACGGAGTTCTAAAACAAAACTATGCTGACAAGGAGGCATAAATATAATGAAAAAACTAATCTTATTGTTCCTGCTGACACCATCCCTGGCCCTTGCTGAAACAGCG
>CAZVYR010000205.1:5976-7296 GCA_964631555.1 uncultured Leptospirales bacterium | reverse complement strand
TTAAAACCATTAAGATATAACAATTATAATAGAATAAAAAAAATAAAAAAAGTATTGAATTTTAAAAAAATAATGCGATAATAAATAATAGTATACCGGAGGATTCAACATCATTTAACCTGAAAGCAATCCCGAATAATCATATTTCCTGGAGGCAATTATGGCAACAAAACCCAAGAGCAGTTCAAAATCAAAATCTACCGGGAAAAATACACCCGCACAGAAAAAACCTGCACCCAAACCCAAAGCCAGCGCGGCCAAAACAAAGCCCGCAGCAAAGAAAGTTGCACCCAAAACCGCACCCAAGAAAAGTGCTCCGAAAGCTGCTGCATCTGCTGCTAAAAAACCGGCCAGGCCAAAAACTGCTGCTTCAGCCAAACCCAAAACACCTGCAAAACCAAAACCGTCTGTAAAAGCTCCTGTCAGGGCAGTGCCTGTAGATATGCAAAAAGAAAAAAAAGTCCCTGAATCCACCTCGGATTTCGAGAAAAAAATAGACGAAATCGCAAAAACAGCAGCTATTCAAAGTCTGGACAAAAAACCGAAGTCCACAAAAGGCTTTTTTGTCGGAATAATTATTGTCATTATAGTCATTCTCATTTATGTGTTCTATCCTTCAAAAAAAACCTCAGTAGTTAAAGAAAGTCCTGAACCCCCAGCTCCGGAGACAACACAACCTGAAGCAGAACAGGTTAAACCTGCAGAACAGGTTAAACCTGCTGGACAGGTTAAACCTGCGGAAAAAGCAGTAACACCGGCACCTGCAAAAGATGAAGGAACATATTATATAGTCAAGTACAAGGATCAGCTTACAGAGATCAGTAAACTGGTCTATGGAACACACACAGAATGGAAGCGCATTTACGAAGCCAATAAGGATAAGATCAAAAATCCAAATCTTATATTTCCAGGCCAGAAATTAGTAATACCTGAAAAAAAAGGCCAGGAATAGCATAGCAATCCGTTTAATTTATTCGGGGAGTTATCAATACCGATAAACGTATTTTCATAGCCCTTAATTTAAAAGTAAGGGCTATTTTAATAATAATTTCGAATCCTGTAAACATTATTCCCGGGTTCAGTCTGCAGGCAGGTAAGTTCTTCGAACCCTTTTCGAAATACCGCATGTTACCTCATAAGGGACAGTACCGATAAGTTCCGCAATAGTTTCAGCAGTAATTTTCTCTTTTCCGAAAAGTATAACCTCTTCACCTAACGGATATACATCATCGCCCAGATCGATCAATATCTGGTCCATGCAGACACGTCCGGCAACAGGATATATCTTATCTCTTATAATCACGCTCCCTTTATTTGACA
>CAZVYR010000205.1:0-5876 GCA_964631555.1 uncultured Leptospirales bacterium | reverse complement strand
CGTCCGGCAACAGGATATATCTTATCTCTTATAATCACGCTCCCTTTATTTGACAACGACCTGCTGTAACCGTCACCATACCCAACCGGTACTGTAGCAATATTGGTATCGCATCCTGTTTTATAAGTAAGTCCGTAGGACAGCGGAGTATTTTCCTTCACTCTTTTAAAAAATACAATACAGCTCTTCAAAGACATAGAAGGGACTATCTTTAAACTTGTATTGCACATATCAGACTGCCTGTAGCCGTAAGACATCAAACCCGGCCTTACCATATTGAAGACCGATTCACTATAATTGAAAATAGCTGCACTGTTTGCCATATGTTTATATAAAACACGAATACCGTTCCTTTCAAACAAGTCAATCAGAAGCTTAAAATCATCAATTTGTCTTCTGGTAAAATCAGAATCAGGATCATCGGATACCGGAAAATGCGAGAATATACCTTCCAGTTCCACGTTATCAAGCTGGCTGATTTTTTTAGCGATCTCCAGCGCATCATCAGGCCTGCACCCGATTCTCCCCATACCAGTATCGATCTTTAAATGCAATTTAGCTTTTTTATTTTTCTCTTTTGCCAAACCGGAAACAGCAGCAGCAAGATCAAAATCAGCAACTGTCTGAATCAGATCAAAATCAAGCAGTGAACTTATAACATCCCGGCAAGGCAGGATCAGACCCAGAATAAGCACAGGAAGTTCGATACCCGCTTCCCGCAACTCAATACCCTCCTGAGGCGAAGACACGCCAAAAACATCAACCAGGCCGTTCTCCTCAGCCATCCTGGATACGCTGACAGCGCCATGTCCATAACCATCAGCTTTAACAGGCAGCAAGACAGACTTATCCTGGCCGATTTTCTCTTTTATCTCAATGAGGTTCTGCTTTATTGCTCCAAGATCTATCTCAACGTATGTTTTTTTTGTGCTCTCTATAGTGTTTTGCGCTTTAACTAACATAAGGCATTCCAGTATATGTAGATATTATAATAATTTTATCATCAAACAACATTAATAATTTTATTTAATCAAGCAAAAGTTATTATAGCTTCTAATTTATTCAACATTCACGATAAATATTTTATAAGCAATACCTGGTTCCCCTTGCTGTTATAATTTATTTCATCAAAGCAGCTCTTTGCCATCTGAATACCGCGGCCGTACGCGAGCATATCGGTGTTGACATCCAGTCCTCCCTGCAGAATATGCTTATGATCGAAACCTTCACCATCATCAGTTATCTGATATACAGCCTTCCCAGGCTCAATAGTATATTCTATTCTCACACGCTTACCCGAATACATCGGATCTCTCTGACGTTTAGCTATAAATTCAAAATAGCTATCGTCATCCAAATGCCGGCCTTTTTCTTCAAAGGATATATTAAGGTTCCCGTGCTCAATTGAATTTATAATAATCTCACGAACAGCAATTCGTATTATATGAACCTGTCTCTGATCCATATACCTGGCAAGATTTCTCGTGATCCTGTGTGAAATATCTTCAGCAGTAATAAAATAATTCCCGAAATTCAGGCACTGCTTTTCAAATTCAATAAATTTTATCAGAGCATCTTCTTCAAGCCTTGTGGCTTTTCCTATTATTTCATTTCTGTCTTCAATATTAACATATTCCAGTTTAACACTTACTTCCTTAGGTTCAGTAGAAAATGATGATTTGAACTCTGCTTTGAATGTAACAGGTCTCTTTTCAGTAAGAAATATATCCAGGTGCTCCTGTACCAGTTGCTTCGACACGCTTGTGTCCCCGTTGCCATCATGGATCAAATGAGTGAAATTCCTGGAAATAACTTCTTTAGGTTTGATATTAAGATGTGCTATAATAGCTTTATTTACTGATAAAAAATCCAGATTCTCATTTAGAGAAAAAATAATATCATTTGAACCTTCAACAAGTATACGGTACTTCTCCTCAGAAATTGAGATCTGTTCATTGGCCTTATAAAGATCAAAATTCCGCTTTGTTAATTCATAATTCAGCTCTTCAATCTCCATATTCTTTTTCGAAGTCTGAACAAGAAATTCATCCTTTTGCCCGGCCGCGGTTTGTAAAGCATTGATCGTATTGGCCTGAGCCTCCTGCTTCTCCTTATTTATCATGTTAACATAACCCGCAAAAGCCAGTGTAAGAAGAATTATCTGTAAAGCGGAACCGATTTGCTGGCTATAATTTGTTATAAAATTATCGGGTAATAACCCGAGAGATTTCATAGCAAAAGCAAAACCTCCGATAAAAAGAGCTGACCAGGCAATAACGTAATAACGTGCGAAAAGAATCCCGCGATAAAGTGAAACGATCCCGGTTATCTCTAAAAAAGTAACCACAACAAGAACACCTATAGCCGACGCGCGTATTATAATAGAATACGGAAGAATAAAAGTCAAAAACAGACCGGATATGGCAACAGCAACCATAACTTTTGCCGATAAGTCGAAAAGCGGAAGATAATCTTCAGTATTTAGCACGACCCTTCCGAATTGCAGGCACCAGATACTCCCGAAAAAAACAAAAAAAGGTACAGTGTAATTTTGCCAACCCGGTAAATTCGGCCAAAAATACTGAAACGCCAGGCCGTTTATCGATATCTGGTATAATCCGTATCCCAGTATCCAGAAAAAATAATACAGATACATCCTGTCCCTGATGGAAAAAAAAGAAAATAAACTGAACAGAGCAATGATAAGCAGAATACCATAATACAACCCAAAAAGAATCATTTCTTTGCTTATCATACTTGTAAGCAGATACGGAGACCATATCCACATCGGAATATTAAGCGAGCTTGATGTCTGAAATCGCAAATAATAAATAAATTCAGTTTCACCTTTCTGTGTAAGATTAAAAACAACGTTCCTGTACTTCATTTCGCGCTCATCAAAGGGAAGCAAATCGCCTCCTTCCCTGGTATCATAACCCCCGCTGCTGTAAGATTTATATAATTTTATAGAATCAATATGAGGATAATCAATCTCAAGAGACCATTCAATTTCTACTTTACGCGGATTGACTATTGTAAAACGTACCCAGTACGGATTACTGTTGAAACCGAAACCCAGACTCTCGGTTTCGGACTTTTGCCATTGAAGTTTGCTTTCCCCGAACCTGTCGTTCAGAATATCCTCTATCTTTAATGTTCCGCTCCTGTCCTCCAGGTAATCTGAGACAAGATCGACACTGTATTTCTTCATCGAAATGTCCAGAACGATCTTCCTTTCCGAAAGATCAACTTCTGCTGACACAAAATCCGGCATCGTAAAAAAGAAGAATAACTGTATTGATATCAATAATAATACTTTAAGCATTTTATCCTCAGAATCTGTATTAATATGAATCAGGATTATTCATAAAAAAACTTATTACTGATCAGCAAAAGCGCTTAAATAATGATATTTAAATAATCATAGAAAAAAACGCTAAAGTCAATTAAATTACTCTTTTAATTTGCCGGCAATTATGGAAATGATTTAAATTTCGGGGAATTGTTTCAATTAAAGAAAGAAACGTTAAATATTTCAATTCGGTATTTTTAGGATCTTTTATTCCGATGGGGACAACAAATTATTGAATCATAAACGAACCTGCTAACAGGCTTTACATCTCTGGGACTGTCCAAAATTAAATCTGCTCTTGATATAAACGGAATGGCCGCTCCTTCCAGTGAAACCTCATTGCGATGCTTCCATGCAGTTTCGAAGTTAGAGGAAAAACATTATGAGTGTTGTCTCTTTATAATCTTAATCAATGATCTTGAAGTATCATTGATCGAATCATGATCCGGGAAATATTCTGCAACATCAGGGTCAATTAAAACTACATTTGTTCCCTCTGCATATCTTTTAGCATATTTTCCTCTAACACCTTTACTGAAATTATATTCTTCTAACATATCCAGATCATTTTTCATTGCTTTCATAATTCTTCCTTTCTTTCTTTGTCATATTCCTGGCGCTTATTATTCTAATATTATCATCTCTTTCAGTTATGCAGACAATGTCTCAGTCTCAGCCGGAATCTTATTTAAAACTACTTCTTTTAGATCAACTTTTTTACTGGCATTATCAATATCTATTCCAACTAAATTACCATCTGAATCATAGTCCAGTACTATTCCCTCAGATATTTCTTTGCTTTCAGTACTTGTTTTTGATGATAGATCGATATAAAGAGAATCAGTTTCTTTGTAATAGTTTAATTTCATAATTTAAATCTCCTGTCAGGAAAAGCATTATGTATTGTTATTTTGTCTTCTAACGTTACTACTCGAAGAATACGCCCTTCAAGTTGTTCAATTTCACCCCAAAATCTAAAACGATTATCTTCCTGCTGTTCTACTTTTAACGGATTCTCACAAACACTAACGCACCATTCTTTTTTCAGGTAAGGTCGTTTTCTTAATACTTCATTTTCGAAATATTCCGTAAAAAGATAATCTTTCATATAATACAATATACCCGTTATTATAAAATATCAAAATATTTTTGATTATACGTTATTCCTGCATATTGAGCGCTATTAATAAACTAATTAAATATTTCTCAAATATAAATTTTGATCAATTACTTTTCAAAAACAATATACTTGCCATATACCCACCCGGTATATCCTGAATCTGAAACTATCTTATACCATTTCCAGTCTTCACTATTAATCTTATATTTCTTTTCCGTTTCAAGAATATAGAATATTCTGTCACCATTCGGGATAATCCCTTTTATCTTTGCATTAAGATTCGGTTTTCCCCTGATTCTTACCAAGGTTCCTTTTATGCTGCCATATTGCCCGTCTTTGATATTAGGACCGATAACCCTTTTAAAATATTTATTCTGTAAATTATGATTCGCAGTACCTCCAAAATCAACAATCTGGATTAAACCGTCTTTCAGTACTGTTATTCTGTATTTTTCAACATAACGTCCCTGCATGAAATTTAATTCCATCTCGAATATATTTGCTTCAATTTCCTTGAAACTCTTAATAGTTACTCGCTGCATAGCACTGAACTGGAATCCATTATCAACAGGGTCAATGATAGTATAATAATTGAATAAATTTACATTAACTTTTCCCCAACCGAATTCTTCCGGTTTGCAATTGTAGCATTCTTCCAGATCCGTTTCATGTTCTGGGTCATCCCACAACCCGGTTATTTTTTGATAAATATTGATGTTCAATCCCGAAATTTTATCAGCAAATAAATGAATCGGCAATAGAAGGAATAACAAGGTTACAAAAACTTTCATTTATATTCTCCTGATTATATAATTTATTCACATAACCGCCATGCTCCCTCTCCCTTCATCCGCATCCTCTCTCCCGAACCTCCCCAGAAAAACCCTCACCAGAAAAAAAGAACTAATCGCCTGTATCCATATCCCTGCAATTATAATATACCAGATAGCAGAATAATCGTACTTAAACACAACACAGAATAAATAGCTCAGTGGAATTACAAAGAAAGCGGCTTTTGCAAAATTAAAAACAAAATCAAAAATACTGCGCCCGATCCCCACGAAGAAGCAGACTGATGCCGACCAGATAAAAATCGCGGGAAAGAACAACGAGAATGTTTCCAGCAAACGAATAAGATCGGGCGCAAGCCTGCCCGCATCCTTTGACCACGTGAACAAAGCCGAGAGCTGTGGAGCAAACAAATAAGTTATAATACCCAGTACTATCGTGACAACGGCCCCGGCCTTCAATGAAAAATAATACGTTGCCTTAAGCTTATCATAAGCTCCTGCCCCAAGGCCCGCGCTTATCACTGCAATAGAAGCATGTGCTATCCCCAGAACAGGCAAAGCCAGCATCCTTACGAACCCGTATCCTGTTGAAAACACAGCAACATGATCCGTA
>CAZVYR010000204.1:0-7313 GCA_964631555.1 uncultured Leptospirales bacterium | reverse complement strand
CTACCTTCTTTGGTAAGAATTGATCCATATATAGATTTCATTGACTTTGTAATTTTATTATGCTACAATATTAATGCATCTAATCCAATACCAACCTCGTGAATGCGGCATTGCGGTTAAATCTCCCCTATGCTATTTGATATCAGGAGTCCATTATAAATGGAACGAATTCAAGATTATGAAATACTTGAGAAGTTAATTGAGACCAGGGATTCCTTTATTTATAGAGGCCGTAAGGAAGGTGAGGATAGTACTGTAATAGTCAAAGTATTAAAGATGAATTTTCCTTCAGCTACAATGATTGCCAGGTTTAAACAGGATTATAAGATCATTATGGACATGGATTTTGAAGGGATTATAAAGACACATGAGATAATCTGCCATGATGAAAAAATTGTTCTTATACTTGAAGATTTTAATGGTATTTATTTATGCGAATTTTTAGAGAAAAACAATACATTTAATACAGAGTCATTTTTAAAAATAGGTATCAGTATATCTGAAGCAATAGGAGAGTTCCATAAGAGGAATATAATACATAGGAATATAAACCCGGATACCATATTGATTGACCCGAACAACAGTTGGGTAAAGATCACCGGTTTTGGCACACCGTTTTATTTGGAATATTCAAAAATATGGAATTCAAATTTATTACAGGACAGTCTGTTGTATATATCGCCTGAACAGACAGGCAGAATGAACCACGTTGTTGATTACAGGACAGATCTTTATTCATTAGGAGTGACTTTTTATAAGATGATAACTGGCGTTTTCCCGTTTGAATCAAATGATCTGCTCGAAATAATACATTCTCATATTGCGAGAGAGCCTGTTCCTCCAATTGAACAAAGAGAAAACATACCCAAGATTATTTCTGATATAGTAATGAAGCTGATGTCCAAGAATCCTGATGACAGGTATCAGAGCGCGTTTGGTCTTATGTCCGATCTCAAGGAATGTCTTAAGAGGCTTGATAGTAACGGCAAGATACAGCCTTTTGAGCTTGCAAAACGAGATATATCAAGCAGTTTTATAATACCGCAGAAGCTTTTTGGCAGAGACAAGGAGATAGATATTTTAATATCAGCTTTTGATCGGGTAAGCAATATAAATAAGGCAAATGATTCGGATCCAGGCAGTCATGAATTCGTATTAATAACTGGAAGCCCTGGTACTGGCAAGTCCGCAGTTGTAAATGAGATATATAAGCCGGTTAATGAAAGAAAAGGATATTTTATATCCGGAAAGTATGAACAATTCAGGAGTGATACACCGCACAGCGCAATAGTTCAGGCATTTCAAAAATTGTTAAGGCTGATATTATCAGAGAGTGATGAAAAAATAAATATCATCAGGGAGGAGATCCTTGAAGCTATTGGGATAAACGGTAAGATTATTACGGATATTATACCTGACCTTGAGCTTATAATAGGCAAACAACCGGAGCCTGCCAAAGTTGGATCTGATGAGACAAGGAACAGATTTAATATAGTTTTTGAAAAATTTATAAATGTTTTTACAAAGAAGGAACATCCGATTGTTCTTTTCCTGGACGATCTTCATTGGGCTGATATTGCAAGTCTGCAGTTAATCGGTAAAATAGTTACAAGTCATAAAATAAGATATTTGTTTATCATTGGTTCATACAGGGATAACGAAGTAAGTGAATTACATCCTCTGACAGGAACATTAAAGGAGATAGAGAAGGCAGGCATCAGGATAAACAGAATAACTTTATCAGATCTTACAGTAAATGATGTTAAAGACTTGATAGTCAATTTTTTAAAATGTTCGGAAGACAGTGCTTATTCATTATCCGAACTGATATGCAGGAAAACAGGGGGCAATCCGTTTTTCGTAAACGAATTTTTACACACATTATACAATGAGAAGCTGATTGAGATTGATTCAAATTTGGGCTGGAAGTGGGATATATATAGAATAAACCAGATAAGTATAACGGACAATCTGGTGGAATTTCTCTCGCATAAAATAATCAGACTGCCTGAAAGACTTCAACAGTTATTAAAAATATCCGCATGTATTGGTAACAGGTTTGATCTGGAGACACTTGCCTCACTACTGAGTTTATCCATAGACAAAAGTTTAATACTAGTGAATGAGGCAATTGATGAGGGCTTTATTCGCATATCCGGTAATTTATATATATTTGCTCACGACAGGATACAGGAGGCTGCATATTCATTACTACCCGATGAAGAAAAGCCTTTAGTTCATTACAGGATCGGTAAATTAATATTAGATAAAACCGATGAGAGTGATTTACAGAATAGATTATTCTATATAGTAGACCAATTAAATTTCGGTTCTTGTCTGATAACAGATACAAGGGAACGAGAAGAATTGGCCCGGCTGAACTGCGAATGCGGTATAAAGGCCAAGAAATCAGCGGCCTATTCCCATGCTCTGAACTATTTTAAGACTGGGATTAGCCTTCTCGAAGAACAATGCTGGGAGAGTCAGTATGACCTTACGCTGTCTATCCATACTGAAGCCGTTGAGATAGCTTTTCTTAGTGGAGATTTCAACTTGATGGAACGCTATGCTTCGATGGTTATAGATTACGTCAAAAAAACTTATGAAGCAGTACCAGTTTATAAAACAATAATTCGTACTTATATAGCACAAAATAATATTCGCAGAGCACTTGATACAATTCTTGATGTTTTTGAAAAACTAGGTTTTTCATTCCCTGAAAATCCGAGCAAAATTCAGCTATTAAAAGCCTGGCTAAAAATAAGACCTCATCTTTCTCTGGAAAAGATCGATTCTTTAATCGACCTTCCTGAAATGACGGATCCTCATAATCTGGCAATTGCACAAATGATTACCTTATTGGGAATAACCACTTATATTGCAAATCCCAAATTAATGATTTTAACTGCTTTCACAGAAATCTGGTTTTCTATAAAACATGGACTATGTAATGCCCATGCATTTGGCTACATAGGAGTAGCTTTAGTACTTGCTGATTTTAGAGGAGATATTGAAGTAGGATATAAACTGGGTAACCTGGCGCTTAGACTGGTAAAAAAAATCAACGCAGTAAGTGATCAATCCAAAGCAATATGTTTATACAATCAATGCCTTTCCCACTGGAAGGATCATCTAAAGACAATAAGGCCCGACTTAATGAAATCCTATTATATTGGAATTGAGACCGGCGATTTGTATTGGAGCGCCGCGTCAATTAATTTTTATGATTACTTTGGAATATTAGTTGGCAATGAATTGACAGAGCTTGAACAGCAGATGTCAAAAAATAATAAAATCATAAAGCAATTAAATCAGAAATTTTTGGTTAGTCATCACTGCATCTACTGGCAGACGGTTTTAAATCTTTTGGGTAGAAACGATTCTCCCATGGAACTCACAGGCACCGCTCTCGATGAAAAACAGATGAGACCTTCCTGGGAAAAATCCAGTAACGGAACAATATTGGGGACTTTTTATATTAATAGACTTGTACTCCGATATATATTCTGTGATTACCAGAGGGCGATAGCCGATTTCGTTACGGCGACTGGGTATCTCTCTTCATTGACAGGCGGTGTAAATATACGCGATCATGCCTTTTATTCCTCTCTTGCAATACTTGCACTTTATAGGGATGTATCTAAAAGCGAGAGGAGGGAGTATGAAAAAATCCTTGGGCAAAACCTAAAAAAATTCAGGAAATGGAATAAACATGCTCCCATGAACAATGAACATCGATTGGCTTTAATAGAAGCTGAACGGGCGCGAGTTTTAGGGAATCTTAATCGTGCCGAGGTATTATATGAAAGTGCCATAGAATTATCAAAAAAGAATGAATATCTTATAGAGGAAGCCATAGCCAATGAGCTTGCGGGTAAATCATATTTAAGCAGGGGAAATTCTAAATTTGCTAAAGTTTATTTACAGGAAGCATATGCATGTTATGCAAGATGGGGGGCTTTGGCTAAGCTTAAACAATTACAAGAATTGTATCCTGAATTACTATCACAATTTGACAAGGATTCTATATCAAGAAATATTATACCCGATAAATCCACATCAATTGCAGCATCACAAATAATTGATATTAATACTGTTGTAAAGGCATCCCAGGCAATATCAGGTGAGGTAGATCTTGGAAAGCTCCTAGTAAAGATGATGAGGTTAGCTATCGAAAATGCAGGGGCGCAGAAAGGATTTATGTTACTTGAGGATAATGGAAAATATTTTGTTGAAGCAGAAGGACATATAGACAGCGAGGAGGTAAGAGTACTTGAGTCCATTCCAATAGAGATACATGAAGGATTATCCATATCCATTGTAAATTATGTTATAAGGAAAACCGGGTTGCTTATATTGGATGACGCATCTGCTGGAGGTGATTTTATTAGTGATCCGTATATTGCAGAAAATAAGCCGAAATCAATTTTATGCATTCCGATCGTGAATCAAGGAAAATTGACAGGCATACTTTATCTTGAGAATAATCTTTTAACAGGAGCATTTACAAAAGAAAGAAGAGAAATGTTGAACTTACTGTCGACTCAGATGGCAATATCCATTGAAAACGCGAAATTTTATGGAAAACTTGAAGATAAAGTTCTTGGAAGGACAAAAGAACTTATGGAATCCGAAAAACGTTTCAGGGATATTGCATTCAGCAGTGCGGACTGGATCTGGGAGACTGATAAAAATGGAGTATTTATATATTGTTCTGAGAAAGTTGAGGATATCCTGGGATATAAACCAGAGGAATTATATGGGGAAATGGCAGTTAATTTAATGGCTGCAGAAGAAAGAGAGAAAGCTCGAGTAATGTTATCTGAATTAAAAAAGCAAGGAAATTCAATAAAGGATTTGGAAGCCTGGTATTTAAGTAAAGATGGGAAGCGAAAATATATACTCACAAGTGGCAATCCTGTTTTCAATGATCAAGGAGAGTTTATCGGCTATCGCGGAGTGGACAAGGATATTACAGAACGTAAAGAGGCGGAAATTAAATTGAACGAGCTTATGAAAGAGTTGTCCCGTTCGAATCAGGAGCTTGAGCAGTTTGCCTATATTGTGTCGCATGATTTACAGGAGCCTTTGAGAAAGATACAGAGATTCGGAGACAAATTAAAAGAAAGCACAGCCGTTATCAATGATGGGAAAAGCGTGGATTATTTGGGAAGGATGCAGAATGCGGCTGAAAGAATGAAGAACCTGATCAACGGTCTGCTTAATTACTCAAGGGTCACCACAAAGTCGCATGCATATGAGAATGTGGATTTAAATAATATAGTAAGGGATGTTATATCTGACCTTGAGATAAGAATGCGCGAGACAGGAGCCAGAGTAGAAACAGGAGAATTGCCTGTGAGCAGAGCTGATGCTCTTCAGATGAGGCAGCTGTTTCAGAATCTGATTGGCAATGCATTAAAGTTCCACAGGCAGGGCGTAGCACCTGAGATAAAAGTGTATACATTGAATGAGGAACCAGGGAATTATTACCGGCTGGTTGTAGAGGATAACGGGATCGGGATATCTGAGAAGGATTATGACAGGATATTCGGAGTGTTTCAGAGGTTGCATGGTATTTCTGAGTATGAAGGGACAGGTATAGGTCTTGCTGTTTGTAAAAAAATAGTGGAACATCATTCATGGAAGATGGAACTGGAGAGTAAGTTAGGAGAAGGTTCAAAATTTATTATTAATATTTTAAAATAAATGAATATATTATTATAGGGGTAATCAATGGTAAAACCAATATAAAAAGTAATGAATTGCAGTAAATTTATCTTGTTTTTTATAATTTTCTAACTGCATAAAATTACGATTCGGACAATTATGGTATTTCCGGATAACATCAGGCATAGATAACTCCTCTGTCACCAGAGAGCTGTAAACCCAAACACAACATCCCTTTGTCAAAAACAGAAAACCTCAGCAGGTCACAAAATCGATAGGAAAAAACAGCAGGTAAATAAAGATAGGCTAAAACATATAACAACCATGTCCCTGTATAGAAAAAAGTCAATAAATTTCGTTTGATGTTGGCGATTTTCAGTGATTCATCGAGCACACGACGAATCTGCAGTAATGTCATTATACCTTGCGCGTAAGGGTTTGAGTGGATATTCCTGTTAATTCTGCCGCCTATTCCTGTTTTATCCTGCCATTTTTTTTAGATTAACATTACCTCGATCAATTGGTTGATGGAACAGGGTCTGGTATCCCTAAGAGATATCTGGATTTCACTTCGCTACGGTTAACGAAACGCCCAGTGCGGACCCGCGAGCCAGGTGTTGTGGGAGCTGCGGGCTAAAAGCCCGCGGCGACCCGATTGGCGTTTTTATTTTTAAAATATATTCGTGGTTGTATTTAATCAACGTTTAAAATATGTTCTACTTTTTCAAGTCTTTCTTCTATTGCATTTAAAGATGAGTAAATTGTTTTTTTACCAGTAAGACTTTCTCGTAATTTCGTATTTAATAAAGTCTGATATTTTTGCTTTGTTTTCTTAGCTTCGACTTTTAATGCTTCAAGTATGTCAAGATCAATGTATGTAGTTATTCTTACTTTTACATTTTCAGAATTAAATTCATCTTTAGTCAAAATATCTTTTTTACTGTAATTGATATTTTTTTTATTCATGGTAGTCCTCCCATGCCTCGAGTAATAATTCATTTTTACTTTTTAATATTTAATAATTCGATTAACATCCTGCCTGCTAAAACCATTTACAGATAGACAATTAAAATTTTGGATATCTATTTTTGCTTCAGCATCAGGGCCAATAACATGAACATGAGCCGGTAGATGATCTTTTAAATAAATATAAATCTTTAAGTTACGTATACGTGCTATTATTGGCATATTTGAAGTATGCATATAATATATGCATTTGTCAAGGATTTATTTAAAATAAATAAGGTTATCGATAATATTACCTGCTCTCTGCTAACATAGCATTATCCACTTCCTGCAATTTGCTAAAAGAGTTGTCATCGCGGGTCGCACCGCTTATTGTAAAGATAAAGAGTGACACGATGTCGTACAAAGGAGTGTGTGATAAAAGAATTGGATGATGAATATACTTATTCAAACCTGATATATTCCTATCAGTACCCTAGGATGGCATGCTGCCTTTTTGCTGATGAAGAGGTGCGAAGCCCATCCGCCAAAATACCGATTTTGCCACTATGGATGTGATACAAATACCTACCTTCTTTGGTAAGAATTGATACATATATAGATTTCATTGACTTTGTAATATTATTATTATACAATATTAATGCATCTAATAAAATACAAACCTCTTGAATGCTGCA
>CAZVYR010000203.1:0-7423 GCA_964631555.1 uncultured Leptospirales bacterium | reverse complement strand
GAATATCCGCTGAACCAAAAACTTTATTTTTTTTACTAACAAAATTGATATTAAATGATTCGATCCAGTCTTTACTTTTTTTAGGTTCATGCGGGAATTCATCATTTTTGTTAATCATAGGAATAATTCCTTTTAAAAAGTTAGTTAGCAATTTATCCCACCCGGGGGGCGACACACCACGCATAGGACGATTCCGGCCTATGGGCAGGGGCAAATCCTAAAGAAACAATAAAAAGCAAAAAAACGACCGTTTAATAAATTGTTTCTCTGAAGCAAGAACTGTTATATATAAAATCTGTTTTTTTATATCAAAATAATTGTATATTTAGAAAAAAAGTATTTTATCTTATATAATAAATAAAGTGTATTTCAATCATTTTTTTATGATTAGATATATTTTATAAGGAATTTATATTATTTGGCTGGCATGGGGTTACCTGTTTTTAAAATTGCTACCCGCGGCAGGAGTGCAAGGTCGTTTAATATGCGTACAGAATAATTATTCACAGTGCTTATTGTTTTTATATATTTTTTATGTTCAGGTGCTATCTCGATAATAAGCATTCCATGATTGTTTAAATACTGCTTTGCTTCTGTGATTATTCTTTTCATTACCACTTGTCCTTTATCCCTGGCAAATAGGGCGAGTTTGGGTTCGAATAGGATATCTTTTTTTAGTATATTTCTGTCAGCTTTATTCAGATAGGGGGGATTAGACAAAATAAGATCAAATTTTTTTCCTTTGTAAGCTTTAAACAGATCGCTTTTGGAAAAAATAACAGAATTATCTCCCAGAATTCGTATTGCATTTTCATTAGCTACTTTAAGAGCTTTGGCAGACTTGTCGCATGCGTATATATCGAGATCAGGTCTTTGTTTCTTGATAGCAATTGCAATCGCCCCTGAACCTGTACCTATATCCAGAATACTGCTGTTTGCCTTTGCATTAAGTACTGCCAGCTCAACTAATTGTTCCGTTTCCGGTCTGGGAATCAGAACATCCTTTGTTACATTAAATTCAATGGAAAAAAATTCTTTTTTCCCCGTAATATAAGCTATTGGTTCCCCTTTAATTCTTCTTTTAATGAACCGGTTTATTCTCTTTATATTACTGTCCGGAAGGGCTTTCTCATTATCAATAAGTAATTTGTATTTTTTAATATTTAAAATATTTGCAAGTAGGATTTGCGCTTCCAGGTCAGGTAATTCGATATCTGCATTCCTTAATTTTCCTGATATATATGAGAGAGCTTCATGGATTTTCATAAAAATGGATTTGTAAATAAAATAAATTGTTAATCATTATTTATCGGAAAGACTATTTTAATAATTGTTCCTGTTCGTATCTAATTAAGTTAATGATCAATTCATTTAATTCACCATCAAGGATGCTTTCAAGTGAATGAAGTGTTAATCCGATCCTGTGGTCGGTAACCCTTGATTGAGGGAAATTGTATGTTCTTATTTTCTCGCTTCTGTCTCCTGAGCCGATTTGAGAACGCCTGATCTGTGATTCTTCAGCCATCCTTTCTTTTTCTGCTATTTCAAACAGTCTTGCTCTGAGTATTTTCATTGCTTTTGCTTTATTTTTATGCTGCGACTTTTCATCCTGGCAGGTGACTATCATGCCTGTGGGGATATGTGTTATCCTTACTGCTGAGTCAGTGGTGTTGACGGACTGGCCGCCATGTCCTGAGGAACGATAAACGTCAATGCGTAAATCATCAGGATCGATCTCAATTTCATTTTCTTCTGCTTCAGGCAGGACGGCGACTGTGACTGCTGAAGTATGTATTCTGCCGCTGGCTTCAGTTGCAGGGATCCGTTGAACCCTGTGCGTTCCTGATTCAAATTTCAGATTATCATATGCTTCATCTCCGGACACTGAGAAGATGATTTCTTTAAAACCCTCAATACCAGTGGAATTAACACTGATTACATCCAGCTTCCATCCCTGTATATCGGCATATCTGCTATACATTCTGAAAAGGTCCCTCGCAAATAATGCAGCTTCGTCACCTCCTGTTCCTGCCCGTATTTCAATTAGAATGTCCTTTCCTGAGTTGGGATCTTTTGGTAAAAGCAGGACAGTGAGATCGTTTTCGATATTTTTTATTCTTTTCTCTAAATCAGCGATTTCACTTTTCAGGAGTTCCCGCATATCACGGTCTTTCTCCTCGATCAGAAGTTCTCTGTCATTCGTCAGTTCTGTTTTTACTTTATCATATTCATGGTATTTTTGAACCAGGGGAGCAAGCCTCGAATGTTCCATTGTAAGTTGTTTATATATTTTCTGGTCTGCGATTGTTTCCGGTTTGCTGATAAGAGATTCCAGTTCTTCGTTTCTCTTTTTAATTTCAATAAGTTTATCTTCCATACTGCCTTTGTATTAAAAAAGTATTATTATTATCAAATTTACTGTTTTTTTCTGAATATGGCTTGTTATTTAAGCATATTTTTACCGGTTTTAGCGTGTAAAATATTAAAAAAAAAGCGGTGTTTTAACCGCTGCTGAATAACTGCTTCGCTCCCGAGAGGACTCGAACCTCTGGCACATGGTTTAGGAAACCACTGCTCTATCCACCTGAGCTACGGGAGCAATATTTATTATATATTTTTTACGATTGAAGTAGTTTATTAAGCTTTTACTTAACCAATGATAATAACAGGAAACAATCCGTAATAAAATAATAGCACTCTGTTATAATCGCTAAATCGTATTTGAAGGTACCCTTCAGTAGATAAAGCATTAAAAGATCGTTATTCTTGCAAGCTTTTTTTCAGTTATCGGATGTCTAAGTATATAAATTTTTACGTTTTGAAGCTACGACTCTTTGAAAGTCCCTTATATTTTTTACTATGATTTTATCATTAAATAATTCAATCTTACCAAGTTGATTTAAATTATGTAATACTTTCTGTACATCCTTGGGCTGCATGCCTGCCCAGCTTGAGACTTCCTGTGCTGTTACTTTTAATGTTACTGCATCCTGCAGATCCAGATGGGGATCCTGTTCCGCAAGCATGTTTAAGACATCCATGACTTTTAGTTGAGGCTCTTCAAGGAGGAGTATCATAAGTCTTCGCTTCTGATCATATATCCTTTTGGCAAATATCATCAGGAGTTTATATGCAAGCTGGGGGTTACCGTGGAGAATTGTCTCAAAATTGTCTCTGTGAAATTTGAATAATTTAACATGCTCCAGGGCTATTACAGATGCGGATCTCGGCTCTTCTTCCAGGATTGCCATCTCACCGAAAATTTCTCCTGCATCCAGTATATCAAGGGTTTTTTCGGTATTATTAATTATCTTTACTATTTTGACTTGTCCGCTATGGATAAAATAAAATTCATTGCCGGGTTCGAATTCGCAAAATATTATTTCATTAGGGGAAAATTCAACGCCGAATTTTTCAAATAATTTATCATCAAGTATCATATTGCTTTCTCTATCAGTTATTATCAATTGATTTTAGATTTTTCATGGCGATCTTTGTTATGGCATCCTTGGGTTCCATGGAAACTACTTTGTTGTAATAGGCAATTGCTTTATCTATCTTACCTACTGATTCAAAAGCCATGCCTATATGTAAAAAAGCATTTTTTACATTATCTGATTTAGGGAATTTTTTAATCATTGTTGATAAAAAATTCACTGCTTCTTTGAAATTCTTTAATTTTAAATAACACCTTCCTATTTCAAAATGCGCTTTTTCAAAAATCCTGTTTTCTGAATCGTTTTTCAGGGTCTTTATTGTAAGGATCTGCTGGAAAAGGGGAAGGGCTTCTTTATATTTTTCCTGAGAAAACAAGCTGACAGCTTCATAAAACATTTCGGTTATATCTTTTTGTCTCAGACCCTTAAACTGCTCAGCAGGTGCCGGTTCACTTAACAGGTCATTGTCATCTGAGAAAAAATCCTGCATTGTATTATCTGTACCCTTTGATGCAATGGCTTCCTCCAGTGGGGGTTCATTGTCAAGGCTGAAGTCTGTTAAATCAACATCGGATTCGTCTGCGTCAGAAGTGTCATCAATGTCTTCTTTTGTCGTAGGCATTTCGTCACTAAAATCAGTGTTCGAACCGCCTGTATCAATTGTATTTATTCTTTGCATTGCAAGGTCGGAGAATTTAGTTCCGGGGTAATGTTCCAGGTATCTTTTAAATGCGTGTTTGGCCTGCGGCAGGTTCCCGGATTTAAAATAGTATTCGCCGATTTTAAAAAGTTCTGCTGCCGGATTAATGCTTTCAACTTCACCTAATATCTCTCTCTGTGTTTTATGAATTCTCCTGAGTTGATTGCTGAAAACACGAAGCATTTTTGTCAATAGTGAGACATTTTTTATCATCATTTTTTCGAAATCAGCGCGGCTTACTACAAGAACTGTTGTGTCTCCTATTGTCTGCGCGGTTTCTTCTCTGGGGTATCTTCCGATTGCTGATTTTACTCCGAAGAATTCACCGATCTTTATGTTTTCTTTGATCTCTTCTCCTGTATCTATTTTAAGAGAGGTTAATAGAACTCTTCCGCCTTTCAGTATATAGATAACATCGCTTCTGTCGCCCTCAAAATAAATTATTGAGCCGTGTTTATAATTCCTGGTAATTATGTTGGCTGCAGGCTTGTTCGCACCGTTTGACATTTTCTATCCCCGCTTAAAACTTAATAAATTGCTTTATGTCATAAATGTATGTCTGATCTATATGCGAGTCGGACATGCAATGGATAAATTAGTATTTCCTTTACACAAGAAAAATTTCCATGTGTAAGGGAAAACTTCCCTGTGTAGGGGAAATTTTCCCAGTATTAGATAAAATAGCATCTAAATAATTCATCTTTGTAAAGAAACAAATTTATAAACAGCCTCTTTTATTGTTTCTTCAGGAGCAATCCAGGCCCTCGGGACAGGTTGCTATTTAGTTATAGGATATTTTAAGTAAGTAAAAATTCCAAGGAATTTTTAATATATATAAAAAAATATTCATCCCTTATTACGGTAAAGGATATACTGATTTTCTAAAATATCTCTTAATTACTAGTCAAATTCAACAGGCAGGAACGGGAATTTTTTTTGAAAACCGACTGCCCTGTTAATTCTTTCCGTAAGGCCTTTTACATCTCCGGTAAGGATTTTACGGGCTCCGTCCACTGTTACGTTCTGGTATTTTATTTTTAATGTATCAAACAGGGTTTTATATTTTATATCACCGTAAACGGGCTTACCTTCAATTACTACAAGCAGTATATCCTTAAGTTCTGCGGATACTATGGAATCATAAGGATCATTTTTATTAGCTGAAAAGGCTACCAGATCTGCTGTGTACCCGCTTTTTATTTGCCCGGTATTTTTAAGTCTGAATGCTTTAGCCGGATTCGTTGTCACCATTTTAATGATTTGTTCATTTGATAATGCTTTGCCGTATAGTTTTTGATATAACTCCCGGTCGTATTTCATTTCGTAAAGCAGATTCAGGCCTCCGGACATTGGTGAATCTGTCCCTATGCAGACATTGATGCCCCTGTCGAGTAATTCTTTTACTCTGGCTGTTTTATTGAACATGAACATGTTTGAATCCGCGCACCAGACTACTGACGCGCCTTTTGATTTGATGAGATCCATGTCTTCGTCGGAGAAGGCGAGGCCGTGAATCAGTATGGAATGATCACCCAGCCCGTTATTTTTATTAAGTGTCTGTATGTCTTTAATTGTTTCAGGGTCGAAGCCTTCGGCTATATGGGTGATGAACGGGATGTCGTTTTTAGTGGCTTTTTTGTATTCTTCTTCGATTCCTTCTCCCCAGTTAAGGGCAAATGACGCAATTGAATGCATCAGGGCAAATTCAGTGACCACTTTTGTCGGCATATCGTATACAAGTTGTTCCTGGACAAAATGCGGCATGTGATCGGATACGGTTGTAACTCCGGAAATCAGGTTTCTGAATGCGCCCAGAAGGTATAGGTCATGATTTTCAATTTGTGATCGTTCTTCATACAGGGGCGAGCTTTTCAGATCATTATCCCAGGGAAGCCAGTTTTCGTATGGCCCGTTACCGACTTTCGGGTAATATGTGCCGAGTAAGTGATCGTGACTGTTTATCAGGCCGGGCGACAGGATACCGTTCCCGATTTCTATGGATACCGGGGCATGGATAATATCCTTTGTGATCTTTTCTATTTTGCCGTTATTTATAATAATATTCGAGTTATTTAATTTATTTTCTGGAGTAATGGCTGTGATTCCGGTGATTCCCCATCTGCTCATTGTTGATTTCCTTATATTTTTATAGTTTATAAAAGCATAATAAATAACAAATGATTTTAGATAACTATTTTAAATTATTAAATATAGTATTACAATAAATTGTCAGGCACAGTCAAGCAAATAAAAGATTACAGGTATTTATTGGTCTTTATTAAATGGACGTTTCTTGTATGTTTATGCTGTTGTTTACTTAATTTTATTATTCGGTAGATGCAGGGAAATATTCCAGTTAATTTTGACTGCGGTGATATGTGTAGGGAGTATAAACGGAGGAGAAGCGAAGTAAGTTCAAAGTTGAAAGGTCCATGTTCCATGTTCCTGGAGAGATGGATTATTATTTTGAAAGATTTTTAAGTTTAGACCTGGAATATGGAACTCCTTTTTTATAAGATTTTGAAGCGGCTTAATACCAGCTTTAACCGGTATTACGAAACTGAGTGGAAGCAAATGCGATACGAGTGAAGGGCGACTCTGAAACGGAGAGGAAACGGAGAGGAAGCGAATGAAAAGCGACTCTGAAACGTAGGGGATCCGTATAAACGAAGTTATATTTATGATAAGTGATTTTTGGTTTTGGACGATAATTATTATTAATACGAGTTACTTTTTATTTGATCGATTCAATTTGAATGAACCAAGGAATTAAAAATGGAAATGTTAAGGGTCTGGACAAAGGTCGATATTGACAAGATAGAAGAGAGTATTTTGATCGTTGATGATTTATTCGGCTTTTGTCCCGGATGTAAGGAAATGGGTATAAAACTGGAAGGCCTGGTGAATTGCCCTAAATGCAAAAGAGAATTCAGGTATGTTACGTCAAGAGAGGCGCGCAACGGGTCAAAGGCAGTTGATTTTGTTAAGAGAGTTGCAAAGAAGCTGCCGGATTTGATTTTCATTGATTATGAAGATTATGAGTATTTATTCAGAAAGAAAAAGGCTGAAGGGTTGTTTAATAAATAATTACGCCGGTAACTGAGTTGAAATGATGTGCGAATTATTATAAATAAAAAGACATAAAGAACAGCCAGGCAATATTATTCTTGACGCATCTGTAATTTTAAAATATATAATTTTTTAGTATTTATTCAAGCGAGCAACCTATCACGCCCGCAGGGCGGTACCGCCCTGCGGGCGGGGACAAATCCTAAAGTAACTAACA
>CAZVYR010000202.1:0-7486 GCA_964631555.1 uncultured Leptospirales bacterium | reverse complement strand
GATATCGACATAATAAGAGTTACAATTATATCGTTTAGCATATCATACACACCGGGTGAGAAGTGCAGTGAAAGAACAGCCAGTTTAATACCAAAAAAAATACTTATCCATTTTAAAGTCTTTCTGAATCTTCTTATCCCTGATTCTCCGATTCTCTGGTCTGAAAGCATCTTAATTCTGGGCGACACTTTCTTAAAAAAAACCGATATCATTTTACCGATAAAAAAGAAGGAAATTATTATTATACAGGCGAATATCCACTTGTTGCTCACAAATTCCCCTAATCTTGTGCTCCTAAGCATATCAAGATATTTTTCCGAACGGGTCTTATATTTAGTGTCCAGTTTTAAGACCAGTTGAGAAAGGATATGTTCTACAATCCAGTCAGCCCTGGTTTTTGCATAACGATCCAGCAAGTATGGCAGGTTCCCTTCCATCTTGCCTTCAAAGGAATAACCGTCTTCTCTTTTCCCTGAAGCGGCATTTATCACCTTAAAATCTATGATTATATTATTATCCTGGATCAGGTACCTGCCCGCCACTGCAAGATCGGCATTCAGCTTCCTGATAAAATTTAGCGTTGACTCGCCATAGTAAAACATCTCAGGAGTTATCCTGCTCGATTCTATATCCTCTCTTAAAGTCATAGCATCATAGACTACGATACCTTCATATTTTGCAATATTCGCTGACAATAACTCAGGGATATAAGTGGAAAGATATTTAAGCTTTGAATCGGTATAATTATAAAACGGGAGCATTAAGATCACTTTTGATTTCTTAACATGCACAGAACCAGCTATATTACCGGCTTTAATATTCTGAGAAAATAACATGGATACACTTGCCTCGAAAATTGCGCAGGCAAGAATCAAACGAAATATTCTCATAACTATAACCTCGTGTTTCAACAGCCCCTACTTAAAGAGACGAAATATTTATTCCGGAAATTTCATACTAAACTTTCAGCGTTCTTAAATCGGGTTTCTCCATCTTTTTAACTTATCAGGCTTATATCCGAACAACGAAAAGACAGATACAATACACAGTCCTATTGCAATACCAATGAGCATCCCGGCAAGAACATCTGAGGTATAATGTTTTACAAGAACGATCCTGGATACTGAAATTAAGACGGAGTTAAATAAAAAAAGTCCCCAGAATCTTCTTACATATATAAAATACACTGTAAAAAATGCGAAGATATTCGAAGCATGGTTTGAAGGCATTGAATAATCTTTTGTATTCAGCCTGTCCATAATATAAGTTTCTTTTATATGTTCTGATTTCTGCGTACAGTCTTTATTAAGCATAACAGATGGCCTGGGCCGCCTGATCAGAGGCTTTAATACCCTGTAGCATATCATATCCGATACTGCCAAAGCTATAAAAACAGCCAGGATAAAAATTACCGCCTTCTGCCGTAGCTTCAATAAAGCAAAAACAATAAAAGCAACACCTGTCAGTAAAATATAAATCTTGCCTGTTATTATTTGAAAAGCTGAAAAAACTAAAGTGCCTTTCAGGCTGCAAAAATACTTAGCGATTTCGAGTTCCACATAATACTCCGGATATTGTAACAGGTAAGCATCTTAAAATACTAAAATTATATTATTTTAAACAGGAGTCAAACAATTTACAGCAGGAAAAAGGAAAGTATAGATTTTATTTACTCAAAAACTGAGTTGCATATCACTTTCTGAACTGTTTTCTATAGATTTAATAACTATCATTAAAATATAGTTGACATATCATATAATAAAGTTAGTATTATCTATCTTTATTATATGATATTAACATTGGACAAGGAACATAAATATTTGCCGGGATCTCTTCTGAGGAACAATTATTTAACGAATTATTGCTTTTTATTGTTTCTTCAGGATTTGTGTATGGATATAATTCCAGTAATACATATGAAGATTTTTTATCAACAAATATTTTTATTATAAATAGAAACATGGTGGGAATAATGTCTAAAATAGATAACATATCCAGTTTTGAAAGTACAGACCTCACATCAAATATGGAGGATTATGTCGAGAGCATAGAGATACTTTCAAGAAAAAAGAGAGTAGTGCGTGTAAAGGATATTGCAAAAAGCCTGAATATAAAAATGCCCAGCGTAACCGCTGCATTGCAAAAGCTTGAAGAGAAAGGATTAATATATTATGAACGATACGGCTATATAGATCTTACGGAAAAAGGGAAAAAAGTAGCGGAAAAAGTGTACAGCAGACATGAATTTTTAACTGAATTCTTCAGAGATATGTTAAGAATGGATCCCCAAAAAGCCGACGAAGTAGCCTGCCGTGTTGAGCATCAATTGAGTTCAGAGGCCTGCGTACAGATATACAAATTACTGGAATTCCATAAAATAGAAAAAGAAAAAAATGAAGAGTGGATCAGAAGACTCAATGCAATACTAGACCAGAGACCTTTAAGCGAAATAAGAGAAGGAGATATTTCACTAATTTCATACATCAATGAAAGCCCTTATAAAAAGAGGCTGGGAGAAATGGGATTCAGAAAAGGGGAGAGGGTAAAAATAATTAAATACGCTCCATTAAAAGATCCAATGGAAATAAAAATTAAAGATTACAACATATCACTGAGAATAAAAGAAGCTAAAACAATTATAGTCACACCCGTTATCGAATAAAGGAATACTATGGAAAACAAAACAATAGTGGTAGGGCTTGCCGGAAATCCGAACAGCGGGAAAACTACAATCTTCAACGCATTAACAGGGGCGAGACAAAAAGTTGCCAACTGGAGCGGCGTTACAGTAGAGAAAAGAGAAGGCAAAATCAATTATAAAGGTTTCACAATAAAAATAGTCGACCTGCCCGGCACATACAGCCTCACATCCTTCAGCATAGAAGAGATCATCGCAAGAAACTTTATTATTAATGAAAATCCTGATGCTATAATAAATGTCGTGGATGCGGGCAATCTCGACAGGAACCTGTACTTAACAACCCAGCTTATAGATATGAGTGCTAAAGTAGTAATGGCCCTCAACATGTATGACGAAGCTGAAGCAAAAGGATTTAATATCAACACCGAAACCCTTGCCACATTACTTGGGATGGATGTCATCTCCACTATAGCAACCAAATCGATCGGTATCGATAAATTGCTGGATGCCATAATAAATGTGCACCTGGAAAAAAGCAATATGACAAGACATATACACATAAATTATGGCCCGGACATTGAAAAAGAAATAAAAAATGTCCAGAATATTATCTGGTCAGACAAACTGATAGGACAGAAGTATTCAACCCGCTGGCTTGCCATGAGACTGATCGAAGGCGACACGGACGCGGAAAAAAAAATAGCGGGATACAGCAATTACGCAGATATATCCGGCCAGGTTGAGAAGAGCAGGTCTACACTTGAAAAATTGTTCGCTGAAAACATAGAAACCATCCTCACCGACATGCGCTACGGTTTCATTTCAGGTGCAGTCAAAGAATCCGTAAATAAAATAGCGCCAAGACGCAGAGATTTCACGGAAAAAATCGACAAAGTAGTAACAAACAGATTCCTGGCCTTCCCTATCCTGATTTTCTTCCTTTGGGCGCTCTTTCAGCTTACTTTTACCCTTGGGCAATACCCTATGAATTTAATAGATAAAGGTGTATCGCTTACCAGTGAATTACTAAACAACCTGATGAGCGAAGGCCCATTAAAGAAATTGATCATTGACGGCATACTTGGGGGAGTCGGCGGCGTTATCATCTTTCTTCCGAACATTCTCATCCTTTTTATCGGTATCAGCTTTATGGAAGATACAGGATACATGGCCAGGGCTGCATTCAAGATGGACAAGATAATGCATACCATCGGTCTTCACGGGAAATCGTTTATTTCGCTTGTTATGGGATTCGGATGTAATGTTCCCGCAATACTGGCAACCCGTTCCCTTGAAAACAAGAGAGACAGGATACTTACCATACTGATCAATCCCTTCATGAGCTGTTCCGCAAGGCTGCCCGTATATGTACTGTTTGCGGGAACATTTTTCAAGAACCATGCAGGCACAGTTATAACCTCCCTGTATGTGATTGGTATAATCTTTGCTTTTTTATCCGCCAAACTCTTCCAAGCGGTATTCTTCAGGCGCCAGTCAACCCCATTTGTTATGGAATTACCCCCGTACAGGATGCCAACATTGAAAACTACCCTGCTGCATATGTGGGACAGGGGATCTATATACTTAAAAAAAGTAGGCGGTATCATTATGATCTTTTCAATAATTATATGGGTATTAAGCGCCTATCCCAGGTCCCCGGAAATAGAGAAAAAATATTCTGAGGAGCTAACCACGCTCACTCAAACTTACGAGCTGAATAAAAAAATTATAATTTCCAGATATGGAAAGAACTCTGAAGAACTGTATAAACTGGAAGCAGGATATGAAGCCGGCCTTGAACAAATCCAGATAAACAAAAAAGCAGAAGAAATGGAATATACTTTTATAGGAAGATTCGGGGATACTATATATCCATTGATCAGACCTCTTGGATTTAACTGGCAGATGGGAATATCCCTGACCACAGGTTTTATAGCCAAGGAAATCGTAGTAAGCACAATGGGGGTTCTGTACCATGCTTCTGAGTCCGAAGAGGAAGGAAAATTCGTAAAGCCTCTTCATGAGGTATTACAAAACAAGGAGTATGGTATTACACCCCTTATCGCTTACTCATTCCTGCTCTTTGTCCTTATGTATGTGCCATGTCTCGGTACAGTTGTTGTAATGGGAAGGGAGGCCGGATGGCGATGGGCAGGTTTTTCCATTGTCTATCAAATGACAATAGCATGGACAGTAAGTTTTATCTTCTACCAGGCAGGACTAATGCTTGGATTTTAAACCGTATTTACTGAAAGAAATAAAGCTCTCCGCAAAAAACAGCGGAGTAACAATAACTAAATTGGTAACTTTCCGCAGCAATCTGCAGGCTTCCTGCAGAAATCTGCAGGCTTCCTGTAAAAGCTACGGGGAATTCAAGTATTGGGAGATTAAATTTCCATAAAAATAATAACAGTTTCATATAACTACCGACTGCGCCGGGTGCGGCTCCGCCTCCCGTACGCGCCCGGCAACGCAGTTCTCAGTTAAATATTACTCCCATCCTTGTTTTATTTCTTTGTCTCTTTAAAGTCCTGCAAAGTCATAAAGTACTTCTTAACATACCAGTCATTTAAAATAAAGACATAGGGAGACTCGGAAGATGAACAAATATAATTTTCCTTATCCGCCTTTTTATGAACAGTAAGCGTGATCTCTTTATTGTTATTCACTTTTCCTTTGACAAGACAAACAAGGCCTTTGACATCCTTCTTATTTATATCAGGGAAAGATTCGGCATTTGTCGCGCTGAAACTGTCTACCATGGCAGTAATTTTGTTCTGGTCAATATTGACATTCCTGAACTCTTTGCAGAACCACACTTCCCTGGTCTCCTCCTTGTTCTCTTCTCCTGCTCCTTTGCCATCAGTCTTACCACCGGGTGCTGTGGCTTCTTTTACAACCTTTTCAGTCTTTTTCTCAAAAGTAAGGATTTTACCTTTATAGGTTATTTGTATCCATGTAATCGCATTAGAATCTAACTTAAATACCTGTTTATCCCTCAAAAAAGCTACATCCTTATCGTACTCGTTCCTGAGGTTCCCGCTAGCGAGATATATCCTGTTGCTGTCCGCGAATTTAACATAAGCGCTTCTGTATGTGGGACTGGCCTTGCCTATCAATATATCTCTCTTAATCGCCCCGTTTTTCTTAACAACAACATGAATAGCTTTATCAGGCGTAAGATCATATTTTTCATAATGATCACTCGAAATGTAATCCGTTATCTTAAGATCTTTCAAGCCGTCTTCCAGTTTCCTGACCTTAAGATCATCCGCCGGATAACCTTTATCCACGAACCAGGAATTATCCTTATAATACAGTTTAATAGTAGTATCCTTATTGGAAATTAATATCTCATCAGCATTATCCCAGCTGCTGATCGCAGGGATATTTCCAGGCTTTTTATCATTATGTGATAACAACAAATAGAGCAGAAGAACTGCTATAACACCGAAACTGATTAAAATTCTTCTATTCTTTGTCATTTAGCGAACTCCTCCATTATTCTCTTTTTCCTTTTCAGTCTTTGTCTCCAGATAAATATGCCTATTAAAATCACGATAATCGGCAATCCCACTATATTAAAAAGTTTGATAACAAACCTGGTTTTATCACCCGAATCGTCAATGGGATTAAAAGCAAGACCCTTGGTTCTCATTTCCTGGATATCCACATTACCTGCGAGATAATCAATAGCATTATGCAAAAAGATCGCATTTAGGGATTTCCCGTCTTTATCAATTATATTCGACAACGTGATTTCAGAAGTAGCGGCTACTATTATTTTAGCCGGCTTCAACGCTTTATATTGCACAAGGGTGGACTTTATCGAAGATTCCTTAGCCTTTTCCTTCTTGTCCTTCTTAGGTATATCCTTACCCTTGAAGTAACTCGTGAACTGTCCTTCAGCAAGCACCGCAAGGTTCTTGCTTCCCATCTTCGATTTTTCAGCCGGAGGGCTCATGGCGAACGGCATAAAATTGATCCGGCCTTCCATCAGCCAGCTATTTTCAGAAGAAGTCACAAGAACAGTATCTTTCGTACCCATCTCTTTAAATGTATCTTCTTTTACAGTGAGAGAAGAAGCCTTGGGCCAAACGATCGTCTTCAAATCCCTGGTTATAACGTTGTCTTCATTCAGACCCTGTCTCTCAATAAATGGAATAAAATAAATATCCTGGCCGGCAAATCCCTGTTGATTTGCCTTATAACACTTTTCATCCAGGACAATATCCTTATTAACGATTATACCGTAATGAGCTGTAAGTTTATCAAGTCCGGTATTCAGTGGCAATACTATAGGTCTTCCTCCCCCGAATCTAAGAGCATCCGGGGTGTTTATCTCAGTGAAAGAATCAATTATAAAAAAGACTGATTTGCCTCTCATAATAAACTGGTCGATCTTTAACAGCTCATTATCTGTATATTCCTTTTTCGGGCCGTTTATCAATAAGATATTGATCTCCTGAGGAATATCTTCTGTTGAAAGGTCTATTTCTTTAAGATAATACATATCAGAGAGCATGGATTTCAGATTGCCGGCGCCCTCCTCTGAATTGTTTAAATCTACTTCTTCATGCCCTGTCACATAACCTATGCTTGGATTGAAATTAATAACATTATCAACAGCCTTGTTTATACCGTCCTGCAGATTATCAAGATCGCCCACCATATACTGGCCAAATATCGACCTTGACAGCAGGCCTATATTTTCAAATCTGTCACCGAGCTCAACAACTATACCCAGAACTCCTTCCCCTGCCTTAATGTATTTACCTTCACGGGTCTTGAGAGAAGGCCATGACAGCTTTGGCACTCCATAACTCACCGCTGTATCAAGTGCCG
>CAZVYR010000201.1:0-7490 GCA_964631555.1 uncultured Leptospirales bacterium | reverse complement strand
ATCCTAAAGAAATAATATAAAGCAACATAAAAGACCGTTTATTAAATTATTTCTCAGAAGTCACCCAATCCGCCCGCAGGGCGGATAAACCATATAAAAGAAACTTGAATAACAAAAACATGTACTTTTAAATTCAAGTTTCTTAAAAGAAGTATTATAATACTATTGAGAGTATGTCTTATGGAAAAGTCGCCAATTCTTTCAACTAATGGTTTAAGTGTGTATTTCGGGGGCCTCGCGGCACTTAAGAATGTTGATATTTCAGTTCGGGAAAACGAGATACATGGATTGATAGGGCCTAACGGAGCAGGTAAAACGACCTTTGCGAATGTTGTCTCAGGTCTTTTGAACCCTACAGAAGGAAGGATATTTTTTAATGAAAAAGAAATTACTGGTGCTGAACCAAATGTCATTACAGGCATAGGGTTGTCCCGCACCTTTCAAAGAGCACAGATATTCCCTAAGATGAACTGCCTGCAAAACGTCATGTTAGGCAGGCACCCGCGGATAAAAGCCGGAATTCTGAAGACGATGCTTCGCCCGCCTTTCGTACAATGGCCTGAAGAAGAAGAGACTAAACAGGCGGCGCTGGAACTCCTTCAGATTGTAGGACTTGCTGATTCCGCAAAGCGTATGGGCACTGATCTTGTTTGGGTCGGATGCCAGCTTCTGCAAATAGCGCGTTCTCTAGCGAGCAGGCCGAAACTGCTTATTCTGGATGAGCCTACCAGCGGTATGGGATTTGAGGAGTCGCAATTAATAGGGAAAATAATAAAAGAGGTGCGCGATACCGGGGTTACTATCGTTCTGATTAGTCATGATATGCAGCTCGTTATGGATAATGCCGATTGGGTCACTGTTATAGATTTCGGGGAGAAGATTTGTGAAGGGATCTGCACTGATGTGCAGTGTAATCCAAAGGTTTTGGAGGCTTATCTTGGCACAGAATAATAAGGTACTCAATATAGATAATCTGTCTGTTTCTTACGGGAAGATCGCGGCAATAAGGGATGTCAGCCTGGATGTGCGCAAAGGCGAGCTTGTGGGCCTTATTGGCGCGAACGGGGCAGGAAAATCAACCCTGCTGAAGGCTATACTTGGAATTGAACGCGGCAATAAAGGCAGTATTTCTTTTATGGGTCAGGATATTACAAAAACGCCGACTGCGAGTATTGTGGCCTCAGGTATTGTATATGTGCCTGAGGGAGGGGGAGTCCTTCCGCAGATGACCATTCTTGAAAATCTGGAACTCGGTGCCCTTTATTACAAGGGTAATCTTAATAGCATGTTGAGCAAGGTATATAAACGATTCCCGGTACTAGAAGAACGAAAGTCTCAGAAAGCAATTAACCTGAGCGGCGGGCAGAGGCAGATGCTGGCTGTGGGACGGGCGCTGATGTCTGAGCCTAAGCTGCTTATGCTTGACGAGCCGTCAATCGGCCTTGCCCCGATAGTTGTATCAGAACTATTCCGGGTTATAAGCAGCCTGCGTGAGGAAGGATATTCAATATTATTAAGCGAGCAAAATGCCAGAAAGACTCTGCAAAGCGTTGACCGTGCCTATGTCTTTCAGACAGGTAATATCACACTTCAGGGCACAGGCGAAGAGCTTTTAAATAACCGGGATGTTCAGCAGGCATACCTGGGTACTTAGAACTCAAACTATGGAGGACAGAGTATGGAAGTCTTTATCAGCCAGTTAATCAGCGGTATTAAACTCGGATCTTTGTACGCGGTTGTAGTGATCGGCTATAATCTTCTGATCCTGGTTACGGGCATACTGCATCTTGGTTTCGCCAGCCTGGTTGTGCTTTCCATGTATATTGCCTGGCTGGTATTACATGCTACGGGCGGCAGCCTGATTCTGGGTACCGCTGCGGCTATTTTTTCAGGTATTGGTATCGGGATTGTGACTGCTCCTGTTTTTCTGCCTTTTATAAGGAGACGGGCTGTACTGGAAGCTTTGGTTGTTTCACTTGCTATCGGCATTATAAGTACTGAGATAATGTCTCACTGGTTTAATCTCGGCCTTCCTATCACTTTTCCTTCGGATCTTTTAATGGAGGATATGAATATAACATGGGGCCTGATCAGTATACGCGCAGGGGAACTGATCACATTGCTTGCGAGCATATTAATTGTATTTATCTTTTTCTATTCCCTGAATAAAACCAGGCAGGGTAAGATACTGAGGGCAGTAGCGCAGGACACGGAGGTTGCCGGAATTCTGGGGATATCTGTTTCGAAAACCGCGGTTTTCAGTTTCGGGCTGGCAGGTCTGCTTGGCGGTATCTCGGCGATACTGTTCGCAATATCAACCGGCACGGCTTCGGCTACTCTCGGGGATAATCTTGCTATCAAATGTCTTGCTGTGTTATTCCTGGCAAGCCTGGGGAATTTAAAGGGAGGCCTGATCTGCGCGCTCATACTTGGAGTAGTTGAAAGTATGGTAATGGGATATCTGCCCGGAGACTGGACAAATGCAATCGCGTTTTCAGTTATAGTAGTAGTATTGCTGTTTAAACCTGAAGGATTATTCGGGGCACAGAATTAATCTTTCCCGGGATTTCAAGGAGGCTTAAAAATTATGTCATTGTTCCAGTTCTATTTCTTTGAGTTTACTGCAATATATATTTTAGTAGGCTGGTCTATTTACCTGATGTTCCGGATTGACCAGCCCTATTTCGGATCTCTGTATTCCATGCTGATAGGAGCGTATTTCGCAGCATACACATCTTCTAAATTGGGCTGGCCCTTCGTATTGATAATGATCGGGGCTGTGGCTTTTTGTGTGCTCTTTTCACTAATACCCGCGTTCAAACTTGCCAGGCTTGGCGGGTTTCCAATGCTTATTGCCACAATGGCCTTATTCTTTATTGTTCTCACGGTTTTCAGGAACATGGAATTTTTAGGAGCCAGGCATGGATTGTTCGGGATACAGTCCCTGCCAAAGGGATTATTGCTGGGTATAACGTACTGCTTTGTCGTGCTCATCGGCTTTTTTGTTTACAGGCTGGATCATTCCCATATCGGCAGAGCAATGGATGCTTTTCATTTTGACCAGAGTATAGCGTCCAGCCTGGGCATCAATACCACAAAGTTAAGCATACAATTACAGCTTATATCGTCTGCTATTGGGGCTGTAGCCGGTGTGCTTTATGCATTCGCGTTTACCGGCGTGTTCCCTGAGGCGTTCGGCTTTTCCCTGATATTATATGGTATTACAATAGTGGTATTCGGAGGTATGTTTACGATGTGGGGCACAGTCATAGCGTCGCCGGTATTATGGGGTATCAGCCAGTTCCTGCCTGAGATGCTGAAATCTTTCTCCAATATTATATACGCTGTTTTACTTATAGTAATGCTGCTTATACGGCCGAACGGTATAATCGACAGAAAGATAGTTGAAACAATTTCACGCACTACCAGGTCATTATTCAGGAGATTTCATATTTCAAAAGCATAACTTAAGTCTTTCATTGAAAATTATTAAAAGGAGGTGATACTGAACTGTTTTAAAAGCAAAATATTAAGACTTGTTGTGAACTTTTGTTTTATCCTGTATTAATTGAATTATTATTTCCCTGAAAACGAAAGGTGATTATTATCCTGCATTTTCGTTTTACCGGGGAATAGGTACTGTTTCCACAACAAGGCTGTTGAATCTGAAAGGAATAAAAATCCATTAATAAAGGAGAATGTATATGATGATTATTAAAAATATGATTATTAAAAAAAGTTCTCTATGTATCCTTATTGCTGTTTTATTATTTTCGGTTACGGTAATGATGTCTTGCGGAAAGAAAGCCGATGTTAAGGTTGAGGAATGGCGCATACCTACTATCTTTTTTCTGAGCGGTCCTATGGCAGGTTTTGCGGCGCCTCATAAATGGATGGCTGAAGAGGTTGTAAAAGAAATGAATGAGAGCGGCGGTATAGCCGGCAAGCGTGTTGTACTTGAGTTTCTGGACTCAGGTTTTGATCCTACAAAGGCAACTGCCGTTATGGCAAAAGCGATTGATTCGGGCGCTCTGCTTATCAATGGCCCGTTAAGCGATATGGAGATGAAGGCGTGTATGCCGTTAGCTGTAAAGGCAGGAATTTTTTGCTTTTCAGGGACATGCACTACAAGCATTGCCAAGGAATTTTTTCCATGGACTGTATTCTCGCTGCCCGCGACTAATGAAACATTGAAATACCAGATGGAGATGTGGCTGAAGCATGAAAAAGATATAAAGTCGGCAGCAGCCCTGGAAGAACCGTTATACCCGATGATACGCACATTGAACAGCGGCTTTTTAAAAAGCCTGGAAAGCCATGGAGTAAAGAGTCACGGCATTATCGAAGCTCCTAGCGGGATGGCGGATTATACTCCTATTGTTGTAAGGGCGCTTGGTTCCGGAGCAAAAGCTTTTATAATCGGAGCTACAGAGGAAGTTGCCGCAAAACTGGTGAACGGTCTTGTAAGCAGGGGCCAGGACCCGAGCAAAATATATATTATGTCCGGCTTTGTCGGCCCGACATTCTTATCCGAAGCAAAGAAAAATTGCGAAGGGGTTTACAGTGCAACGTCGCCGACTTACGCGTCAACCGAACAATTTAAAAAACTCAGTAAATTATATAAAGACACGCATGACGGCAGGCCATGGGGCGGCCTGACTGTGGCTACTTATGATATGCTTTACCTGATCAAAGCGGCTATTGAAGGAACCGGGGTTACAGGCGATCCCGCGAAGTTAGAGGAAGAGCGGACCAAGATTAAGGATTATGCGATTAACGTAAAAGGTTTTAAAGGCATTGACGCAACTTACGACATAGTAAATGGTCTCGCGGTAGGTTACCCGCAGCGGCTTTTCCAGGTTAAAAATAATGAAGCTGTGCTTGTTGACGAGGTAAAGCCTTAATTCAATATAGTTAAAAAACAAAATTTGTTCCCATCTTATTAAAAAATCCCTCTGAATATTTGATTCAGAGGGATTTTTTTTATTCAGACGATGTTTGAAGGATTCATGCGTTATGGGATGTTGTTAAAGAATAATAATTCAGCCTATCTTTATTGATGAGGTTGGATAGACAAATTATAACTGATTAAAGACATTAAAAGAAAACGTATTGACAGGCAGTCAAATCAGGATTATATAGAAAATCCTGTTTTTGGATTCAAAATGACAGTAATTTAAGATAATAAGGAGATTTATTTATGCTTTATCGTTCACTTGGTAAAACCGGAATTGACCTTTCGATCCTCGGATTCGGATGTATGAGGCTTCCGTTGATAGATAACAAACCGGAAAAGATTGATTATGAAAAGTCGAAAGAATTGATTCATTATGCTATAGATCATGGAGTTAATTTTGTTGATACTGCTTATTTTTATCACGCAGCAGTATTCGGGGAACGCGGAGAAAGCGAACCGTTCGTTGGCAAAGCTCTTTCAGGAGGATGGCGGAAAAAGGTTCATCTTGCAACAAAGCTGCCGCTTTTCCTGGTAAATGAGCGCGCACAGATGGATACGTTCCTTGATGAACAGATGGAAAGTTTAAAAACAGATTATCTTGATTTTTACCTGCTGCACGGATTGAACGGTGAGTCCTGGGACAGGGTATATAACCTTGGAGTTCTTGATTTTCTTGATAAGGCAAGAAAAGACGGCAGGATAAGATTCCCTGCGTTTTCGTTTCACGGAACATTAAAGGATTTCAAAAGAATAATAGACGCGTATGACTGGGTATATGCCCAGATCCAGTATAATTATATGGATATTGATTTTCAGGCAGGCACAAAAGGACTTAAGTATGCTGAGGAGAAGGGAATCAGCGTAGTGGTAATGGAGCCTCTGAAAGGAGGCAAGCTTGCAGCCAATTTCCCAAAGGAAATGACTGAAGCCTTTGAATCTGCTTCTGTAAAAAGAAGTCCTGTTGAATGGGCACTGCGCTTTGTATGGAATGAGACAGGTGTTGTAAGCCTTCTTTCCGGAATGAACGGTATGGAACAGGTTAAAGAGAATCTTGCCCTGTCAGAAAAATGGACTGCCGGAAACCTGAAGGAAGATGATCTGAAAATGTACGATAAATTGCGTACGGTGATGAAATCGAAGATCAAAGCTGATTGTACCGCGTGCAGATATTGCATGCCGTGTAACTCAGGAGTGGATATTCCGGAAGTGCTTGCTGCCCTTAACAACGCAGAAATGTGGGGTGATGCGAATCCGTTTGCGACAGGGTATTTCCAGGTTAAAGGAAAAGCATCAGCGTGTACCGACTGCGGGGAATGCGCAAAGGTTTGTCCGCAGGGACTTCCGATTCCGGATCTTATGAAAGAGGCGGTCAAAATATTCGGAGAGTGATCGGGTCCTGCAGTATCCGGCGGTATTTGTTATCCCGGGCCGGTTTTTATGTTACTGGTAAGCTGAATTTCTCCGGATGGTATCAAATACGACTCTGAAACGGAGGGGAATCCTTCGACAGGCTCAGGGACCGGAAGCAGGTTCCAGGTTGCAAGGTTCAGGTTCCGGGGAAGGGAAGTCAGTTCGTCTATTGGAGTATGACTGAGTGCCTGCATTAGTCTTTTTAAATATTTCGATATATAAAGATTATACCCGCTCATATTGAGATAGCGGGCCTGCCTGTTGTAAGCATATTTTTCATCCTCTGTCATGGACTGCCATGAGCGTACTGCATCACCGAAGCTGCGGCGCACAACGCGCTGTGCTTCGGTATCGGGATTGCGCGGTATGACATGCAAGCGCACGCACTGACGGCCTCGTCTTGTGTAGAAGACGACGCTGCCAATACGCCCGCTGATGGAGTTTATCAGTATGTTTGGTTTTGCTCTTGCCATTTGACCTCATCCCCCTTCGCCATGCTATACATGGCGCATCCCCATTCTCCCGAAAGGAGAAAGGGGACTTCCGGAATTATTTTGTAATAAAGATTATAATGTTATTCAGGGTAAAAGTTTATCCCCCTCTATACTTTATATACGTAAATGCGTCACCATTTTTGGCTGTTTTTGAGGACATTTTTGAATTTTTTTTCGGGATTTGAAAAAAAATTCAACTTCGCTGGTTTCGGCTCTGCTCAGGGTAAGCTCAACCAGCGGTTTTGATACACGCAATTAGAAGACTTCACGGTTGAAGGGATTGCTGATGAAGTTTGATGATCTGCCTCTGTGCCCTCATCCCTAACCCTTCTCCCACAATAAAAAACATTGTGGGAGAAGGGAAACATACTTTAAAAATGTTTTTTTGATAAATAGAGAATGACAAATAACTGAGATATTCTTGGTCAACAATTTCAGAAACCATGGGCTAATCTGCGGCTCTGATGTCTGAACCACGGATGAAAAGGATTGAAAGGATGGACAGGATTGGAGTGGTGGCTGGATTACGGTTAGTTTGAAGGAATATGACTGGGGCTTGTTTATGTGCGGGGGAGGTGGTGCTCTCGGAAAGGGGCGGAAATTTTGTGTATTTTAATTGACTTTTAACG
>CAZVYR010000200.1:0-7508 GCA_964631555.1 uncultured Leptospirales bacterium | reverse complement strand
ATCAAACAGGCTTTAATCTCCGCTTCGAACAAGCTGTCAACCGCTTTCGGATACACACCAATACAGGATAAAGTTTGTTAAATACACAACCTGAATGTATAATTATTTTATTCAATCTACTCTTGCTGCTCTTGCTACTTTTGAGCCGGCAGATCGCATAAAAAGAAAGATTAAAAGCCGTGCAGGTTAACAGAAACAACAATATGCATAAGTATATCTTACTTTTTAAATAAGCAAAAAACAGGCCCAATACCTGAAATTTTATTGACACTATATAACAGATAATCCAATTAGTCTATTTACAAATGAAAATGAAAGTACCACGCAACACAAACGGCGAAAAAAAAATAGTCAGGGGACTCGGATTCTGTTCCACCACAGCGGACAGCAACAGCGTTCAGGTTGAAGTCAGCAACGGCAAAATAATCAGGATAAGGCCGCTGCATTATAACTGGGAATACAAAGATCTCGAACCCTGGAAAATGAATGCCAGGGGCAAGACCTTTCAGCCTTCTATGAAGTCGCTGATCCCTCCATTCAGTCTTGGTTATAAAAACCGTGTATATTCACCCAATAGAATTCTCTATCCCATGAAAAGGATTGACTGGGACCCTGCCGGAGACAGAAATCCGCAAAACAGGGGATCCGGTAAATTTATCCGCATATCGTGGGATGAAGCCATTGATATTATAGTCAGTGAAATAAAAAGAGTAAAACAAAAATACGGAATGGAAGCGATACTCTCGCAGTCCGATGGACACGGAGAGACAAACTGCGTTCATGCAGCCCACGGTGTTCATCGCAGGCTGCTCAGTCTATTAGGCGGCTATACCCTGCAGACAAGAAATACCGACAGTTGGGAAGGATGGTACTGGGGCGCAAAGCACGTATGGGGCTGCGAAACCAATGGATTTATGGAACCTGTAACAAATGTCGTTTGGGACGTGGCAAAGCATTCCGACGCAATATTCTTTTGGGGCTGCGACCCGGAAACCACACCCTGGGCATTCGACGGGCAGCTTGCAAGCCGCCTGTGTTACTGGTTTACCGAGATCGGCATCAAGTCCGTTTACGTATGCCCTGATCTGAACTACGGCGCGGCGATCCATGCGGATAAATGGATACCGCTACTTCCTAACACAGACGCCGCGCTATACATTGCAATCGCTTATGTGTGGATAACCGAAGAATTATACGATAAAGAGTACGTAAAGACCCATGCCGTTGGCTTTGATAAATTCAGGGAATATGTTCTAGGGCTTGACGATAATATACCCAAAACCGCGAAATGGGCTTCTAAAATAGTCGGAGTTCCTTCATACACAATAAAGGCACTTGCAAGATACTGGGCAAAACACAGGGTCAGCATAGCCATAGGCAACGGTGGCCCCGCCATAAGAGGGCCATATTCCACGGAACCTGCCAGGCTGCAGGTACTGATGCTGGCAATGCAGGGTCTTGGCAAGCCAGGGATTCACCAGTTCAGGATGCTTGAATGGGGGTTATATAACGAGAAAACAAAGATTCCTCTTCCATGGCCGAAATATATCCCCGACATTTCTAAAATACAGCGCGGATGGAAATATACTGATACACCGCGCCAATTCATACCCAAGAACCGGATTCACGACGCTCTGCTAAATCCGCCCATATCCTGGTACGGGACAACTTTGTCACGCGATTACGCTGACCAGCAATTCATAAAATACCAATATCCCCTTGAAGACGCACCTGAAGTGCACATGATATGGACTGACAGCCCTTCATGGATGACCTGCTGGAACGACACTAATAATTACATACAGGCATTCCGAAGCCCGAAAATAGAATTTATACTCGCCCAGCACCCCTGGCTTGAGAACGACTGCCAGTTAGCGGACCTTATTCTGCCGACGTCCACAGTAATGGAATGCGACGACTTTGGCGTAGAAGCCATGAGCGGACAGTTCTGCGCGGTTTTTCCAGAGCCAAAAGCAATTGAACCTCTCGGAGAATCCAAAACCCACTTCGAAATAGTCTGCATGATAGCGGAAAAATTCGGCATCCTTGAAGAATTTTCCGAAGGCAAAAACGTGGAAGAATGGATCAAAACAGCATACCAAACCTGCGGAGTCGCGAATGATATAAGCTGGGAAGAGCTTCAGGAAAAAGGATACTATGTTGTTCCTCCGGACGAGAACTGGGAGGAATATAAACCGGGGTTATCTCCTTTCTATTATGACCCGGAAAACAATCCCCTCAGCACACCAAGCGGAAAGATAGAATTTTATTCGGAAAGACTGGCCAGAAACTTCCCTGATGATAAAGAGCGTCCTCCTGTACCAAAATGGATACCACGCGGAATTTATCACCAGGAAAATCTTGACTCAGCCAGGGCAAAGGAATATCCTCTGCTTGTAATGTCCAATCATCCAAGGTGGAGAACCCACTCACAGCATGACGATATGACATGGCTAAGGGAAATTCACACCTGCAAAGTTAAAGGACCCGACGGTTATCTATACGAGCCGGTATGGCTTAATCCAAAAGACGCATCAGCCAGAAATATTAAAGACGGTGACGTCATTAAAATATACAACGAGAGAGGAGCCCTGCTTGCAGGTGCCTGGGTAACAGAACGCATCAGGCCGGGGATAATCTATATTGATCACGGAGCACGGTGGGATCCTATTGTTCCCGGCGAGCTTGACAGAGGCGGCGCCATAAACACAATAACTCCGCACAGAACTACATCCAAAAACGCATGTGGAATGGTTTCAAGCGGTTTCCTGGTCAATATTGAAATAATTGATATTGAAGAAATCAGAAAAAAATATCCTGAAGCCTTTTCCAGGCCATATCAGCCGGAAGCAGGTCTCAGGCTTGAACGAATTTTAGAACAGAAAAAATAATGGGTAAAATATTAATTATAGATATTACTAAATGCAACGGCTGCCATAACTGCCAGATAGCCTGCAAGGATGAACATGTCGGTAATGACTGGTCCCCGATCGCGAAGCCGCAGCCAATGACAGGCCATTTCTGGACAAAGGTCGAAGATAAAGTAAGAGGTTCGGTTCCTAAAGTCAGGGTATCTTATCTGCATATGATCTGCCAGCATTGCGACGATGCTCCGTGCATCAAAGCCTGCCCTAACCAGGCAATTTACAAAAGGCCTGACGGCATAGTTATTATAGATCCCGGGAAGTGTAAAGGGAACAAAAGCTGCATACAGGAATGTCCCTATGAAGGCGCAATCTATTTCAACGAAGAACTAAATATAGCGCAAAAGTGCACATTCTGCGCTCATCTTATAGACAAAGGATGGAATGAGACCAGGTGCTCCGATGCATGTCCGACCGGCGCTTTCACATTCGGTGAAGAAGACGAACTTCATGACCAGATAGCCGTGGCTGAACAGCTTAAACCCAAACTAAATTTAAAGCCACGTGTTTATTACATCGGCCTGCCAAAAAGATTTATTGCAGGCATGGTTTTTGATCCTGAAGAAGATGAAGTAATAATCGGTGCAGAAGTGTTTGTCATCAATAAATCAACTGATAATAGCATATTAGTAAAGACTGACGATTTCGGAGATTTCTGGGTTGACGAATTAACACCCGGAAATTATTCAGTGATCATCAGAAAGCCCGGCTACCCCGAAAAGAAACTGGAAGCGGATATTACAAAAAAAGATATAAATCTGGGAGACATTCCCATACAAAGTGAAAAGTAATGAGGGTAATCATAAATATCCATTCAAATTGCACTGCCAAATCTGCAGGATGGAGAGCAAGAGCTGTTCAAATAAACGGCAATAAAGAATCTGATCTGGAGGCAATATTAAAAACAGTTGTTATAGTAAGCGGCACAAATTTATATGACCTGATATCTAAAGACGGACATCTGAGCAACGACCTAATATTATTTGTCAATGGAACGCAAAAGCCGGATATTTCAGGTTTAAATATAAATGTTAAAAACAATGCTCAAATCCATATAATGGATAAATTTAAAAAATAGCTCTAAAATTAACTATACAAAATCTAAAGGTAAAAATGAAAATCCTTAATTACTCATTTGAAGAATATATAAAAGAAATAAAGTCCTTCCATGGCAGTATAGCACCGGGTATGATAGTCGGCGGTGTAATGGTTGATCTTGCTATGAAGAATCTGCCTGAAGGCGAATTTTTTGATGTTATTTGCGAAACCCAGCACTGCCTGGCAGATGCTGTGCAGATACTGACCCCATGCAGTATAGGCAACGGATGGCTTAAGATAGTAAACATAAGCCGCTTTGCATTGGTATTTTTTAATAAATATAATGGCGATGGCATTAGAATCTATATTGATATAAATAAGCTGACTAAATGGAAAGAGATCAAATCCTGGTTTTTAAAAGAAAAGAAAAAACAAGAGCAGGATAGAGATAAGATTATAAATGAGATTGTGGAAGCCGGGAGTGATTACCTGGGTCTTATAAAAGTTAAAGTAAAAAAAGAATATCTGACCATAGGGCCGAAAGTATCAGAACCAAGAGCAATATGCCCATCCTGCAACGAAAGTTACTATAAAAAATACGGTGAAAAGTGCCCAGGCTGCCAGGGCAAAACTCCTTTTGATATAGTATGACTCTTTGTTTTATTATAAATAGGCTATCAGCTTGTCTTTTTTCATTTTTTACCCAAAAACTCTGCTTGCAGATTTACAACTTTGCAAGCAAAGTTACAACCCTGCAAGCAGGGTTACAATCTTGCTTGCAGGGTAAAAAATAGATTTAACTGAAATTAGAATGACCCCTTTTCCCAGGCAACCAATCTTACGAATCCGCCGTCAGCCATCTCGCAACGGAACGGGAACGCTGCAATAATCAAACGCTTACCAGTACACTCGTCGATATTGCCGCCGGCATTCTCAACTGTGCAAACACCAGCCTGCAGAAACAAGCGGTGACACGGCTCATAATCCGGGAATTCTTTATCAGGATCTTTGCCTGTTGCCGTGCGATATGCCTTGTCAAGCCACGGCATCTGTTCTTTAAGTGGACTGTGCCATAAAGGAGCGTCAGTTGCACCCCATGTTCCGGCAATGCCCTTTATCTTCTTTTCATGGATGAGCCACTTTGCAACTTCGGGACCCATACCGGCATAATAGTTATAATATTTATCGTTATTCATTCTCCAGTAATGGTGCCATCCTGTATTAACTACTACCCAGTCGTTCTCACGGATCTCGAGTCCGTCCTTTTTACAGGCCGCCTCAAAATCTTCGGGCATCAGGATCTTCCACAATCCATCCTCAAAACCGGTTTTCCATTTAGCCTCAAACTCATCCCTCAAGTGACGCATATCGAGAATAACACCTGTGCCAATGCAGTACTCCAGGGGTACCTCTGCTAAAGTGTAACCGTTGCGTTCGCGGTCGACTTCTTCCTCATGGAGAACATGATTAGGTGCATCCAGGTGAGTACCTGCATGGAGAGTACCGGTGTAGGTCATGGTTCGCTTATGAAAACGGCCCAGATACTGTCCGCGCGGGAAAAGCAGATCCTGACGTGGACCTGGAAAAGGCCATAGCGGCGTATCTACGCCCCAGGGCTGTGACAGGTCATGTATGTGCGTCATTTTATTCCTGTCAAGGTACATTTTATTCTTATCAAGAGGCATGTAAGCCATAATTTTCTCCTTATAATGAATTAATAATTAAAATTATTTAACCCTGAAACATTTCAAAAGTCAAATAATTTAATGCATTAATTAATGTCTTCCATATCTTTCCAGGCTTTCAGCATTTTTATAAGTTTAATATCGCGCTCATCACATAATTCTGCTTCACTTTTACCCTTGTAATCATAGAATCCTTTACCTGTTTTGACACCAAGATGGCCGTTCTTAACAAGTTCTTCCAGTTTTTTAGGCTTATAATCAAGCGGCGTTAATGTAGCCTGAACTGCAGGATTAGATATGTTCTTATAAGTCAAATCAAGACCGCCGAAATCCATACGCTGTACAAGACCCAGAACCATCATTCTTAATGCAAGACCGGTCTTTGCGGCATCATCAAGTGCTTCAGGTGATACTATATCATTATCAAGAAGGTAAAATATCTCCCGCAGTGTGGCGATCTGTATCCTTGATACAACATAGCCTGAACTGAATTTGTTCATAACCAGCGGGGTCTTGCCGACTTTTTTAATTAAATCAGCCATGAGCTGAATACTTTCCCGGCTCGTTTCCGGGCCTTTAACTATGTCTACCAGAGGAATAAGCTGTGGAGGAGTATACCAATGGCTTATCAGGACCTTATCCGGTCTTGATGTCTTTACAAAATCAAAGACATTAAGCGCTGTCGTATTGCTGGCTATAAGTGCTCTTTCCGGACAAAGTTTATCCAGTTTCTCAAATATATCTATTTTTATATCCTTATTTTCAACAACCGTTTCAAAAGCCATATCAGCCTCAGCAGCCCCCTCTTCAAGAGACTGAGTCATTTTGATCCTGCCCATGATATTCGGTATATCATTTTTCTTTATAAGTCCTTCGCGGGCAAAGGTTGCCAGGCTGGTTTCAAGCAAGGATGTCGCCCTGTCAAGTGTCTCCCTGGTACGAGAAAAAAGCGTTACATCATATCCTTCGGTAGCAAATACCTGTGCCATACCATGGCCCATTGTACCTGCACCGACAATTAACAATTTTTTAACATCATCTATCTTCATAAAATCTCCTGATCTGATAATTACAATTGGCTATCCGATAGCGGTAAGTCCGCCGTCAACATAAAGTATCTGGCCCGTTATGTTATTTGCCTCATCCGATGCCAGGTATACGCATGCTGCGCCTACATCCTTGGGTTCAATAAATCTCTTAAAAAGTGTTTTTGATAATAGAAGTTCCAGCCTTTCCGGTGCGAGATTCTTTTTGATCATCTCCGTCATTACAAGAGACGGCCCGATTGCATTTACATTAATATTATATGGAGCCCATTCCGCAGCCAGCATTTTAGTTATCATATCAACTGCGCCTTTAGTGGCACCATACGTGGTATTACCGCCGTCCGTTCCCCGAATTCCGCGTACAGATGACAGATTGATGATCTTGCCATGCTTTTTTTCAACCATCATTTTCCCGAATATTTTACATGCCATAGCCACGCCGCGGACATTAACTTTAAACAATGAATCCCAACTATCGAAATCGATATTAAGCGCCGGCATTTTTGCGTTGATTCCATGTGCATTTACAAGAATATCTATTGTATTATACTTCTGCATTACCTGTTCTGCAAGGTTTGCAATGCTATCTTCTTTTGTAACATCTACTGACATTGCTGTTACTTCAGATCCTGTTTCCTTAGTGATTTCTTCAACTGTATTTTGCAATTTTTCCAGGTTACGGCTTGCAACAACTAATTTAGCTCCCTGACGGGCAAGCGCAATTGCACAGGCTTCGCCAAGGCCGCCGGCTCCCCCGATAATTACACTAACTTTATCATCTAATCTGAACATAAAGCCCCCCAATTATTTTTTTT
>CAZVYR010000199.1:0-7511 GCA_964631555.1 uncultured Leptospirales bacterium | reverse complement strand
CTCGAATCTATTAAACTAATACAGGATGGTCAGATAAAATATGCCATTTTAAACATTCTAATCAGCAATATCACTGGAATAATATTGGCAATAACCGGGATTATTTGTTCACGTTATATTATAAATCTCTTTAAATAAAGGTATGATATGAAACTCCCTGAATATGGCATGCTGCTCAGAATATTTATTGGTGAAACAGACAAAACGAATGGAAGACCACTTTACGAGGAAATAGTAAATATGGCACGTAAACTAAACTTAGCAGGTGCTACTGTTATCCGCGGGATAATGGGGTATGGTGCGAATAGCAGGATGCATACGGTAAAATTACTCCGACTTTCAGAGGATATGCCAGTCATAATCGAAATCGTAGATACGGAAACCAATATAAACAAGCTGCTTCCATTTCTTGATGAAACGATTAAGGAAGGACTGGTTACATTAGAAAAGCTGAAAATAATTAAATATGTGTATAGCCGTAAAAAATAAAATTTTTGTAATTAAAAATTTAATTAAAAAATATGGTTACAATTCACCAGAATAAATTCATATTTTACTAAAATTTCTTAAAAAACAAATAGATATCCTATGACCGGAAAAAAAGTAATCGTAATTGGTGCAGGCCCTGCCGGTCTGATGGCAGCAGGACAGGCAGCCCTGAGCGGAGCGAAGGTCTATTTACTTGAAAAGATGAATCGGCCTGCTCTAAAACTCAGGATAACAGGAAAAGGAAGATGTAACATGACAAACATTACAGGAATTCAGGATTTTATTTCTCACTTTGGGAAAAACGGAAAATTTCTTTTACAAGCATTTTCCGTTTTTTTTAATAACGATCTGATTGAGTTTTTCAACCAGCAAGGAATTGCCACTACAATTGAAAGAGGTGGCAGAATATTCCCAGAAAGTAATGAAGCAGAGGACATTGCTAATGCCCTAATTAAATGGAATAATAATTTAGGAGTTGACATTATAACTTCCAGCCCTGTTGATGAATTGATTATTAAGAACGATATAATTATAGGTGTAACTATAAAGGGTACCAACTCCGTTTCTAATACCATCAAAGCCGATGCTGTAATAATAGCAACAGGAGGAGCTTCATATCCTGGTACCGGTTCCACAGGCAATGGGTATCAGCTTGGTAAAGAAGCCGGCCATTCCGTTATAAACATCAGGCCTGCGCTCATACCTTTAAACACAAAAGGAGATATTGCTAAAAAGATCGAGGGTCTAAGTCTTAAAAATATAAATGCCTCAATCTGGATGGATAATAAAAAAACAAGTGAAGAATTTGGAGAAATGCTTTTTACTAAACATGGAGTTTCAGGCCCTGTTATTCTTACTTTAAGTAAAATATGTGTTGATGCACTTCAAAATAAAAACAAAGTAAATTTGTCAATCGATCTAAAGCCTGCTCTTGAACACAAAGTGCTTGACCAAAGACTGATACACGATATAAAGAAATCACCTAACAAAACAGTAAAGAATCTTCTCAAAGGGCTTCTACCTGAAAGTCTTATCCCAATATGCCTTGAGATTACCGAAATTCAAGGAGATAAAAAAAGCAATCAAATAACTTCCACTGAAAGAAAGAAGCTTAAGGTGTGGCTTAAGGATTTTAGACTGGAAATTACAGGTCATAGGCCATTAAGCGAAGCAATTATAACAGCCGGAGGTATTAATGTAAAGGAAATAAACCCACGGTCAATGGAATCATATATAGTAAAAGGGCTTTATTTTGCAGGTGAAGTTATCGATATCGATGCTGACACAGGTGGTTATAATCTCCAAGCAGCTTTTTCCACTGGCTGGCTTGCAGGACATTCTGCAGCCGCCTCTTCAGTTAAATCCGCTCCAAAACATTGATATTCCAAATTAATAAATAACTACGAACTCATTATAGCAAACAATCATTACAAACAGATAGATATGAATCAGAATAATATAAATAATTTCCATCCATTAACTGTTCAAGAAATGAAATATCGTAACTGGACATATGTGGATATAATCTTAATAACAGGAGATGCTTATGTTGATCATCCGTCATTCGGGACTGCAGTAATTGCCAGGGTGCTTGAAAGCAAAGGTTACAGAGTGGCAATAATATCCATGCCTGATTGGCGAAATGCTGCTTCAGTAACATTATTCGGAAGGCCAGCTCTTTTCTTCGGAGTAACCTCCGGTGCTGTTGATTCAATGATCGCAAACTATACTGCTTTCAAACGTAAAAGAAAAGATGATCCTTACGTACCAGGAGGTAAAGCCGGCCATAGACCTGACAGGGCAGTCATAGTATATTGTAATCTTATAAAAAAAATTTATAAGGATGTTCCGATTGTTATAGGCGGAATAGAAGCATCGATGCGCCGTATTGCTCATTATGATTTTTGGGACGATAATATACGTCGATCAATAATCGAAGATTCAAGAGCAGATATTCTTGTTTATGGTATGGGAGAAACTCAGTTAATTGAGATTGCCGCCAGATTATCAGCAGGCAAAAGGCTGAATGAAATTCCAGGCACTGTTGTCATTTTAAAAGAAACACCTGGGAATGCAGTACTTCTTCCTTCTGAAACTAATGTTATATCAGAAAAAAAATACTTCATTGATCTTTACACACTTTTCTATAAAAACCAACATAAAATACTGGCTCAACAGGCAGGAAAAAGATGGCTTGTGCATTACCCAGCCCCGAACATGAATTCAGCTGAACTCGATTCAATATATGCTCTTCCTTACATCCGTGAACCTCATTACTCTTATAAAGAAAAAGTTCCGGCATTCGAAATGATAAAAAATTCGATCACATGCCATAGAGGATGCTTTTCCGGTTGCTCTTTCTGTTCCCTATCTCTTCACCAGGGTAAGCGAATAGTATCAAGAAGTGAAGACTCAATACTTTCTGAAGCGGAAAAATTAGCTAAAATGAAATATTTCAAAGGCCATATAACCGATATTGGTGGACCTTCAGCAAACATGTATGGCTTCTCATGCAGAAAATCCTGGAAGTGCACCCGTGAAAGCTGTACTTTCCCATCTTTATGCAAGAATCTCGTATTTTCCACAGAACGGTGGATCAAGCTACTCGAAAAAGCTGTACATATAAAAAAAATAAATAAAGTTACAATAGGCTCCGGAATACGTTACGATTTATTTATGAACGAAAGTCGATATAAAATATTCTTAACAAAACTTGTAAACAATTATATTAGCGGCCAGTTAAAGATTGCGCCTGAACATATATCAGAAACAGTACTGCGCGCGATGAGGAAAACTCCTTTATCCGATTTGCTTAAATTTATCAACTTATTCCGTGAAATCAATAAAAGAATCGGGAAAAAACAATTCTTAATTCCATACCTTATGTCCTGCCATCCTGGAAGTACAGATAAAGATATTATTAATATAAACAAAGAATTATTTAATATTTTCGGCTTTATACCTGAGCAGACTCAGGCTTTTATACCCCTTCCTATGACATTATCCTCGGTAATATATAAGACAGGTATCGATCCTTTGACAAGGGAGAAATTCAACGTTACTCGCAATATGAATATAAGAAAGAATCAGCATAAAGCATTTTATAAAAATATCATTAACTATTAAATAAATCAACCTCCTGGTATTTTGCTTTAGCATTTGTTTAATAAACATAAAAATTGAAATTTGAAATACTAACAAGGAAAATTAATATCATTGTGTAATTAGTTTAGTTATTCTTCTCATAGTTAAAATTTCCTCTTATCTCTTCGATCATCTTAGACTTCAGATTCTTTAAATTGTCTGATATGCTGACCTTATATGTATGAGGATTAAGCAAACGTCTGTAAGTTCTGTCAAGGCAGTCGATCTCCGATTGTCTATATTCCCTGATTTTAATCAAATCCATAGGCTTGTTAGTTCTTTTACCTTTACTCATGACTTTCTCGAGCAAAGGGACTGCTCTATCATAATTCCTGAGTATAAAGCTGGAATAATCAGCTGATGGATGATTGAATTGTATCGATTCTTTGGCTTTTATTTTTTCTTTTAACTGAAGTTCTTCATTTTCAAGATAAAGAAGATCGCACTGCATACTTCCGTTAATATAGAATCTCATTATATTTTTAACTCCAGGATTTGTTATCTTCTCTGGCTGATTGGATATTTTTATACAAGGACGAAAAGTATCTCCCCTCTGCATAGCTACAACTTTATAAACTCCGGAAAGAGCAGGGTCGTTTCCTCCTGTAATGAGCCTGGTACCGACTCCCCATGCGTCAATCGGAGCACCATTATTGTTTATTTGCTTGATGATCCATTCATCAATATCGCTTGAAACAAATATTTTAACTTCAGGCAAACCCGCTTTATCAAACAATTCTTTTGCCTTTATGCTTAAATACTCAAGGTCCCCACTATCTATTCTTATTGCCATTAACTCAGGTTTCTTTCTTTTTAATTTTCTAAATACTTTAATCGCATTCGGGATTCCGGATTTTATAGTATCAAAAGTATCTACAAGAAGAACACATCTTTTTGGATAAAGATCAGCATATTTTTCGAATGCCTCCAATTCGGAATCCGCGCTCATTATCCAGGAATGAGCCATTGTACCGCTAACCGGGATTTTGAATATATTTCCTGCAAGTGTATTTGATGTGCTGGTGGCACCTCCTATATATGCAGCACGTGTTGCAGACAATGCCCCATCCGTACCCTGTGCTCTTCTTAACCCAAATTCAAGCACTGGTTTATTGCCAGCAATGTCAGTTATCCTGGATGTTTTGGTAGCAACGAGAGTTTGAAAATTTATAAAATTTAAAACAATACTTTCTATAAACTGGGTTTCTATTATTGTTCCGGTAACGCGTAGCATTGGTTCTATGGGGAAAACAACCGAACCTTCTTTTATACTATGAATATCACCTGTAAATGCAAAATCTAACAAAAAATCAAGAAAATCCTTTTTAAACATTTTTAGAGAATTTAAATATTGAATATCGCTCTTACTGAATTTTATCCCTTGTATAGCATCAAGTAAAGGATCCAGACCTGCAAAGATACTATAACCTCCATTAAAAGGCTGGTGTCTGTAAAACATCTCAAAAGTGCTATGTTGATCAGGAAATTTATAAAAATAACCCTGCATCATTGTAAGCTCATAAAAATCAGTAAATAACGAAAAATTTGTGAAGGCATTCATATTATAACTCATTTGTATTTTTTATAGCAATACCGTTATCTTTCATTTGTTTTAAACGTTTATTTAAATTACCGAATGGAATATCAATGCCTTTGGAAGCATTAACCAACAGAATTGTTTTAAAGCCATATTTAACTGAATCCATTGCACTAAAAAAAACACAATAATCAGTGGCGAGTCCGCAGATGTGTAATTGGGATACAGACATTGCATTTAAATACCCATGCAGACCTGTCTCAGTTTTTTGATCATTTTCCAAGAATGCAGAATATGAGTCAAGGTTAGGATCCATTCCTTTCCTTAAAATAAGATTGAATTTTTTAGTATTTAGATCCTTGGCAAAGTCGGCTCCTTCGGTTCCTTGAACGCAATGATCCGGCCAAAGTGCCTGGGTGATTCCACCAATAATTATATGTTCGTTTATTTTTTTATTTTCATGTGTTGATGCAAAAGATATATGATTTGCCGGATGCCAGTCCTGAGTACTTATAATAATATCAAACTTATCTATTATACTATTAATAACCGGTATTATTTTATTTCCTTCATTAACAGCTAGAGCCCCACCGGGACAGAAGTCATTCTGAACATCAACTACTATAAGAGCTTTTATATTATTCATAATACTACCTCCATTGAGAGATAGAATCAATATTATTAAGTTGATTATCTAAGTCAAAGAAAAAATCCGGATAGCTTTTAGCGAGTATTACTTTCCAATACAAAACCTGCTGAAGATAGAATCAAGTATATCATCCGATGAGATTTGTCCGGTTATTTCGGAAATTATATCGGCTAATGACTGAAGTTCAGATGCAATTATTTCTCTGGGCTCTTTTAACATTATCAGGCTCTTACATGCTTCTGCACTTCCAAGAGCTTTATCTAGTATATCGAGAATGCGCATATCAGTTATAAAAGAACCTTCATAATTAATGAATCCACTTCTTATAGTTTCACTGATTATGGTTTTAAGTTCAGCAAGACCCTCTGCAGTCTTTGCAGAAAAATATAAAACATTTTCAAACGGTTTAAAATTGAGCAGCTTCCTGTCTAATATCAGGTCTATCTTATTTGCAAGGATAATATAATTCTTATTCCTGATCTTTTCAAATATTTCAAGATCGCTATCAGTAATCCCATGACCAGCGTCAATGACAAATAAAATAATCGACGCAGTAGTAATCTTTTTATTACTTAACTCAATCCCTATTTTTTCAATCTCTGAGTTGCTGGTTGTAATCCCTGCAGTATCAATAATATTTATCGGCAATCCTGCAATCTGAACAACTTCATCAATCAAATCTCTTGTAGTACCGGGAATATCAGATACTATAGCTCTTTCTTGATTAACTATAAGATTAAGGATACTTGACTTTCCGACATTAGGCCTTCCTATAATAGGAAGATCAATACCATGAGATATCTTCTCTCCTATCCTGCATTTCATACTAAGATCAGAAATCAAAAATTTAATCATATCAATTTGTTTTATGGCTTCTTCATATGAAATGAAATCTATATCTTCTTCAATAAAATCAATACCAGATTCAATATCCGCTCGTAAATAGATTACATGTTCCCTTATCCCGTAAACAGTATCGCGCAATGATCCGTGCATTTGTTGTATAGCCGAAGAAACTTCCCAATCACTTCTTGCAGTTATAATATGGTTAATTGCTTCTGCTTCGGTTAAATCGATTTTACCGTTTAAAAATGAACGCTTACTAAATTCGCCAGGTTCTGCTAACCTGACCCCGTTTTTGTTAAGAAATCTGATTATTTTCCTAACAATTATTGGATTGCCATGACAAGTTATTTCAGCCATGTCCTCCCCAGTAAAACTCTCGGGGCTTTTGAAGTATATTACAATTACATCATCAACTGGTTCATCATAAATAATAGCTGTACCAAAGACAGCTGTCCTGTGTATCAAATTATCCGGCTTGCTGAAGAGAGACTTGACGACCCCGATTGAATCGGGGCCGCTAATTCTTATGATTGCTAATGGTGAATTGATTGGAGGTGTCGCGGGAGCACAAATTGTATCTTCAGGCATCTATTACCTTCTGGTATTAGTATTTGGGGAAACCTTTACTTTTCTATAAATACCTTCTCCTTCACTTTTTGTGGAGACACGTGAATCATTTTGCAATGTTAAATGAATGAGCCTTCTTTCAAATGGATTCATTGGTTCCAATGTCCATGGTTTCCCTGTTCTGATTACCTTATGGGCGATGTCTTTTGAAAGCCTTCTCAGAGCCTTTTCCCTTTTCTCTCGATAATCTTCAATATCAAGTATGATCTTTTTATCACT
>CAZVYR010000198.1:6708-7513 GCA_964631555.1 uncultured Leptospirales bacterium | reverse complement strand
TCGTAAAGTCTCCGAAGTTCATCTGTGAGTTTCCCTGCTATCAGCCTGCCTCCGCCGGTTAACATCTCTTCCCTTTGAAATTCATGAGAACAGACAGGGCAGGCGGTATAATTCTTCTGCCTGTATGATATTTTTTTTAGTTTTGGTTTTTCGTCTAAATAGGACAATGTCCGATTCCTTGTTTATTGAATTTAATATGCAATAAGAATTAGATCTAAAAATATTTCAACTTAATTATCCGGGTCAATAATAATTATTTTTATTATTATAACCTGAAATTACCGGATTTCCGGGAAAATTACGTACATTCTAGCTTAGAAGCAATTACAGGTCAAACAATTTTGAGGATGAAGCCCATTCTAAATACCTGAAAAAAAGTCTATCTCTTTTTTTAATTGATAAAAATCCAGCATAATTACAGTATTGGTCATAAGCCGGAATATCATGATCAAAGCTTTTGTAATCAGCACAGCAGGACACAGCTATAAGCACCGGATTGTGAAAATTATGCCCTGGATTAGCAAAGCATAATCTAAACAAAGATACAGGAAGTCATAGAGTGGCATTGCTTTATCCCGGTTTTCTCCTGTTAATTTCTTTTAATAATTTATTTTAAGGAGTATAATATGATCGACGTTTTTGATAAAGGCGATGGCTTTTTTATTTTTACAATAAAAATACCTGAAGTACATACACTCGATGTGCCGGACCTCAAAGAAAAGATCCAGCAATTGATCCTGAATAAAAATATAAAAAAGCTCATACTTGATTTGGCCTATACAGGTTAATAATTCTGTTACTCCAA
>CAZVYR010000198.1:3389-6698 GCA_964631555.1 uncultured Leptospirales bacterium | reverse complement strand
TGAGCGATTAATTTTCCATTGGTAATATGCCACAGAAAATATTGCTAAACCTGTGTCTTTGTCTGAAGTAAAAACAATTACAAGCTCCGGTATAGGGATTTTTCTAAATATAAATGAAAGTTTAAACTCAAACCTGAGACTGGCAAATCCCGGCAAAGAGGTTAAAAAAGTGCTGGATTTAACTAAAGTCAGTTCCGTAATCAGGATATTTGACACTGTGGAAATGGCAGCCACTGACTTTTAAAAAACAATAACGAATATAATCCGGTATTTTTATAAAGATCGTTATTAAATATATTTGGTGAAACGCGGACAGGAATGGTGTAACAATGGAAAAAGACGCCTTACTGGACATTACAGTCATTCCAAAATCATCCAGGTCTGATATAATAATTGATGAACATGACATCATTAAAATTTATTTAAACTCCCCCCCATCCGAAGGAAAGGCAAACCGCGAACTTATAGACAGATTATCCAAAAAGATCAAAATACCGAAATCCGGGATCAGTATTATCAAAGGTGAGAAAGGCAGAAAGAAAAGGGTACTGATCCGTGGCCTTGCCAAAGAAGAAATTCTGGATATCCTGGAAAAGTCATGAACACTCAGCCATATAAATTAATAACCACTGAAGACGGAACAACTTCTCTTTATTCGTATGAATACAGCCAGGCAATGCATTCCACGTCAGGTGCGTACCAGGAAGCCCTGTTAAAGCATGTAAACCCGTCAGGCATCCTGAATTCAGACCAGGACAAACTGCTGGTGCTTGATATCGGGTTCGGCATAGGATACAATATCCTTGCGCTGCTCGTTGAATTCCTGTCAAAAAAGTCCGCTCAGAACCTCAGCATAATTTCTCTTGAAAACAGCGTAAAGCACAAGCAGGTAATGGATACGATATTCTTTAATGACGAAAGGGATATTATCTATAATGACATCAGGAATTGTCTCTCATCAGGCACAGCCGAACGCGGCTCATATTCAATCCGTCTGCTGAAAGGTGACGCCAGGGAATCGGTAAAAACGATGAAAGGAATAATGTTTGACACAGTATTCCATGACCCGTACAGCCCTTCTAAAAATCCCGAGCTATGGTCAGTCGAATTCTTTATTGAACTATACAGGTTAATGAACGAAACCGCGGTACTGACAACCTACTCAAGCGCGTCCCAGATCAGGATGGCAATGATCGAAGCAGGCTTTATAATCGGTAAAGGCCCGTCCGTGGGAAAAAAGAGGGAAGGCACGCTTGCCTGTAAAACCGGCAAAGGGAATAGGCCTGAATTGAGCAAAGATGAATTATCCGCGCTAAAAGCAGATCCGGGATCAATACCTTACAGGGATTATGAATTGAAGGATAAAAGAGAAGTGATCCTTAACCGAAGGATAGAAGCTGTAAGGGCCCTCAGAAAAAGAGATTCAGACCAGGTCATCAAGTTCATTAAGGATTGAATCCTTTGCTTCTTTCTGATCCTTACTACCTTCCTGCCCATCCTCATTATCAGACTTATTCCTGTTATTTTTTTCATCAAGAAGGCCCTTTGCCCCATCTGCGAATTCCACCTCTCCGCAAAGATCTCCATTCTGGCACAGCCTGTAATGAAAGGCCGTTGTGAAATTATATATATGGGAAATTACTTCGTCTATTGTCTTGTTGTTCAGTTTCTTTTTACCTTCTATCTCTGTTTCAAAGACTATTACATCCTGAGGATTGATAACAATTTCCGCCCCCACCCTGAGGTCTTTGATCAGTATTCCCAGGTCGTTCGAAAGGTTTTCAAGAAATGCTTTAACATACCTCCTGGCTTCATTCCCGGCCCGGTTTCTTTCCTTCCCCAGAGCCGTAAGCCTGTTTGAATATTCTATAAACTGGGTTTTGCTTATCGGTTTTTCCTGCTGCAGTTTCTCATAAACAGCCAGGGTCTCAGCATATTCTTTTAATCTTTTTTTACACTTCCCCACATCATTATAGATAGTTAAAAATTGATTTTTAAAGTCGGCTTTCCCGGATCCCCAGGAAATAATATTGTATTTTATTTTAGTTGTGGTGAGAATGAAAGTGTATTCACAGTCGAATTCATCAAAAAGCAGGCTAGTAATAAATATCTTATCGTTTAAATTTTTATTTTTAAAAAACCCGGTTTCCGCATGTCTCTCCAATATCCGGTCCATGTCCAGTTTGTTCATGATTGCCAGGCCGTCTTTAACAGGGTCAGGGATGTCTTTTTTTTCTTCTTCCCCTTTATTTTCTCCGTTCTCATCGTTTTCTTCGTTAATGTTCTTAGTCTCTTCTTCGGACTGAGCATCAATAACCGGGAATTCGACTTTCCTGATCTGGCTTTTCTTTCTTTTTCCCACTTTGTCATCTGCAGTTATCGAAAGCGCGTTTTCAATATCCATACCCAGAAGAAGTATTCTCCCTTCATAATAGCACATCAGCCAGTACAGTTTGGGAAACAGTTTGTTAAAAATAATATAAATATCGTTTTTGACTTTTCGTTTGTATACGGAAGAAGAAAATGATTTTTCATTTTCGATGCGCGCATGCATCATCAATGCCTTTTCCAGGCCTGCGGATATATATTCCTTGTAAAACTGAACAGCATAAAGCTTTTTAAATACCTTTGTCAGCGGGCCTCTCAATTCATTAACAGATTGCGGAACACTGGGAAAATTATAGAAATGCTCCAGTATCTCATTCATCAGGGTCCTGTCGAATATATTTGAAAGCATTTCAATAACTTCATAATAAACAGGATGTATATTATCAAGCTGGTCTATGATCTTTTTACCTGTACGCAGATTCTGCTTAAAAAGACTTACGAAAATACTCTGCATGGACAAGAGAGATGATTTATACTCAGAATCAAAATCCTTTAAAAACCCCGGCAGGAATGAGCTTACTGCAAAGTCAGTGACCCTCATGAAAAACAACTGGAACCTGATTTTCAATCTCTGGAAGAACAGTCTGGATTTGCTGATATTTGCAGCATCATTATATTCCGCAGGCATATATACCTTCGTTTTTTTCGGAATATTCCGCGTAGTTCCTGGTTTTTTAGATGATACGGGCGTACTCCTGTTCTCTGCTTTTCCCCCGCCGGATTTCCCGAACTGCTGCAGGTATTGCTTTTGCTTGTCCCTGTCAAAATCCGATAATCCCTTTCTGTCTTTTTCTTTTATTACCTCACCGCCGGCATCGATGAAATCATTGAATAATTTCTTTCTTTCATGCTCGTCCAGAGCTGACACACCTATATTTTCTTTGGTTTCTGCAATGTTTACTTCCTCGTTTGTACTAAATC
>CAZVYR010000198.1:0-3379 GCA_964631555.1 uncultured Leptospirales bacterium | reverse complement strand
GGTTTTATCTATTTTTTTCATGATAAAGATATACCTGCAAAATCAAATATTCGATGACCGGAATTCAGTTAGCTCTACAATTAATATATCGGCAGAATCAATCCGAAGGTTGCAAAAGGTCTTGTGTAAAAGTAAGTTTCAGGAAGCATTCGGAACAAAAATAATGAAACAATACCTCACGCCTTCATTTAAAATATGATGAAATTTGCTCCATGTCAATTGATAAAATGAAAAAGAAACGGGATTTTATCGCTTCCCCTTCGTTTCCTCTCCGTTTCAAAGTCGCTTCTCATCCGTATTAAATACGTGAATAAGACGCTCCTGAGTCATTATAAAAAACCGCCGGTCTTTTAATAATCTCTTGATATTATTTTACAGCTTTTTCTTAATACAGGGAGAACTGAAGAAAATATAGATTATTACAAAACCTTAAAGACCGAACAGGTGATATTATGATAACTTTTACTGTAGAGACAAGGGAAGGAGAGGAATTGATCGAGATAACATCCCAGGTTAATAAAGCGGTTTCCGGCTCCGGGGTGTCGGACGGTGTATGCCATATCTATACACCCCATACCACATCGGCAATAACGATAAACGAGAACGCTGACCCGCATGTAAAAAGCGATATCCTGAAAGGGCTGGCTCATCTGAATTTCGAAAAAATCAGCTTCAGGCATTCTGAGGGAAATTCCCCGGCGCATTTAAAATCGAGCATCATAGGCTGCTCTGAAACCGTGTTGCTCGAAAACGGCAGCCTGTGTCTCGGTACATGGCAGGGAATATTCTTTTGCGAATTCGACGGCCCCAGAACAAGAAAAGTTTATGTAAAAATAACTCCATAATTTTATTGCATTATATATATATATTTAATAAGCTATAACAGCGCGTTTTATAATAAATCCTCAGGGAACCTTTATGATAGATCAATTACAATCTCTAAAACTGGAAATCAGCAAGAGTGCAACGCTAGATCTCTATGAAAGGATAGCCTTTCACAATATTTTCGGGATATTGAAATCCGAAAACAGTATGCACGTTCTGTTCAAAGAACTTAACGGAGGACCGCTGATAAGGCAAAGCGCGATCCAGACCCTGAAGGATTTCAGCAACAGTGAGGTTCAGAAAATATTTTTAAATATATTTAATAAAAACATAAGCGATAATGAGAAAAGTTATATATTTGAACATTTTAAAAAATTCGGCTCTCCGGACATCATACCGGCGATTATTGAATATATAGAGAAGAATAAATCAGACCCTGAAAAATCAGCAATTCTTCCAAAAGCGTTTAAAGTTTTAAAGGCAACAGGCAGTGATTCGGCAGAGGTCAGGGATTATCTGAAAACCCTGGCATTGGATACAGGGAACAGCGACACCGTAAGATCATTAGCGATAATCTCCATTTCCGCTTTCAGAGACATAGTCGTACCTTCCGAACATGAGGAAAAATCCTTCCTTGAAGGAATATTACATGAAGAGTCCGAAGAGCTTATCTGTGCTGCATATAACTCATTATCAATGCTGAACGACAGCCTGATTAAAAAGACTCAGCAGAACAGAACAGACGAGGAAGAACTGTTTACATACTCTCCTGAAAAGGAAGACAGGGCCATACTTGATATAAGAGTACTGTTAGGCAAGATGACTTCGCGTTTCGAAACATACTCCAACAGGATTAAAATCGCCCTTATCAACGCCATGATATCGAGCAGTCACAGGGAATTGCTTATATATGTAATGAAAGCCCTGACCTCAGACGACCTGCAACTCGTGGATATGACGCTTAACCTGCTGCTCGTGAATGTGCAGAAACTTAGTGATCCTGATAAGCTTTTTCGCAACCTGATATCCCTGTCAGTGGACACCCGCGGCGGAAATGAGATCATTATCGATATAATCGTAAGGTACTTTAACAACCTCAGGGAAACAAGAAGAAACATGCTTCTCAGGGATAAAATTTATAATTATCTTGTTGTGACACTGGAGACCTATTTTGAGACTTACAGGAAAAATTTTATGATCGCGGAAGTAATGGAGAAAAACTTTCCTGAAAACGTTCAAAGAATACGCCATTTCATTTTAAAAAACTTCATGCCAGGCTACAAAAAGAAATTATTGAACTTCTTAAAATCAAATGACACATCAGTGCTGGAGACCATGCTTTTTGAGATCGTGAACTTTTTACCGTATATTTCTGAATCGGAAGAAGGCGATCTTCTGTATTTCCTTGAAATGCTGTATGAAAAGGACCTCAAATCGCGTGAGATATCCGCCACCCGCATTGAGGATATTAATTTTGACAAACGATATTTTAAAGACAGAATAATACGCCTGTGCAGAATAATAGGAAAATTAAAAATCGACAGTGCCGCCAGCGCTCTTGTTATAATATATAACTATGTAAAAAAATATACTGACAAGGAAATAATGGACACAGTTACATATACCCTGTCAATGCTGAATTACTCCTATATGCTGGGAGAACTGGAAGTTTTATTAACCACCGGGGATGAAACAGACCAGCAAAAAGCTGTTAAATACCTTTCGCTCTTTTCAGATCAAAGATCACTGAACATAATCCTCGATTATCTGAAACAAAATCCGGATAAAGATTCCGGGAATATAATCAGGCTGCTGCAGACCTTGTTAAGGCAGGATCTGTTCGGGAATGCTGCCGCTAATTCCGTATTAAAAGAAATAATCAAAAACAATCCCAATATGGATATAATGAGTAAAGCAATTCTGTGCCTAGGCAAAAATGCCAGGGAATCCGATATAGCGTTCCTGGATACACAATTCCATTCATTAAAAGATAACAGGCCAAAAGAAGCAATAGTTCAGGCAATAGAACATATAATAAGCCGTAATCCTGATACCAACATCCGTAATGTTAAAGGTTTTTTGCTTGAATATGTAAAAGATCCCGGGATCAAAGTCAGGATATACGCCTGTTATCTTTTATTGAAATTGAACAGCAAGCAGGCCCTCAGGTCAATAATGGATATGATGAGAATAAAGAACAAGAGTATCCAGAGAGATATAATAACCATATTTTCGAATTTAAAATCCGTTGAGTTCGCGTATTTTCTTATATCATTGTTAAAAGAAGAATATTCAATATCCCGGGATATAATTCCCCTGATATCCCGTCTCCCTGATGAAGAGTTAAAAGAGATCGATCATTTTATCATAAATATATTTAAAAAGCTGGATACCGTTGACCTTAAGGACAAAATTCCGGGGAATAAGAAAAAAAGCAGTATCGAGGGACTGACCGACGAAAAAAAGATAATTCTGAATATCAATATCTTTAATTTCCGGGAAAGAATAATGGATCTCAACATTCTTGAAATAACTCTTTTATACCAGCAAATGA
>CAZVYR010000197.1:0-7521 GCA_964631555.1 uncultured Leptospirales bacterium | reverse complement strand
CCTGACTGTTATGAGAATTCTGCTGAGTTTAACTGGGAATCCGAATTTGTAAATGCAACTTAAAACCCGTAGTTTTCCTGAAAAGTACAATAGATGAGTTTGCTGAAATCTGTCGTTGCCCGAACGTGCAGACAACTAAATGTCATTTCCATTTGCCGGGCGTCTTAACAGGCAACGACAGATCAGTTTAGTTTAAAAACAGGAAAAGGGAATTATTAATGAACAATTACGAAACAATACTTGAAGCAATTAACTTCATAGAAAAAAATCTCAAAGAAGAGATCACTGTTCCGGATATTGCCCGTGAAATCCAATACTCCGTATACCATTTCAGCAGGCTGTTTCACGGGATAACCGGGCATTCCCCTAAAGACTATATTCTCCGCAGAAGACTTACCGAAGCTGCTATGGAAATACTTAACTCAGATAAAAAAATAATCGATATCGCATTCGATTATGTATTCAACGATCACGAGACCTTTACACGTGCCTTCAGAAAGATGTACGGGATAAATCCGTCTCAAATCAGAAAAAATATCTCAACACTCAGGAAGCTGCCTTTTTTATACCCCATAACTTCCGAAAACATATATCATTTAAACAGAATCAGGGACATCGAATACAAGATCGTATCTGTCAACAGGATCATGCTTGTCGGTATTGTGATCCATGTTAACTATAGTTCGTTATCCGCGATCACTCAAATGTGGCATGAATTCACAGCGGAAATTGATACTATCCCAGCCAGAGTAAAGCCGGAGAAGTATTACCAGTTATTATTCTGGTCTGATAAATACGACTGCGATAACTTTTACTGCATGGCTGGTGTTGAAGTGGAAAACCTCGATGAAGTGCCAATATATCTTACAGCAAAAATAATTCCTCCTGCAAAATATATCAGGTTTATACACAAGGGATGTTCCAATACAGTGGGGCTGACATATAAGTATATTTATGAAACATGGCTCCCTCAATCTGACTATAAGCTCTCTATACCTTACGACTTTGAATTATACGGTGAAAATTATAAAGGGCCGGACAACAATGACTCCGAAAGTGAAATATATATTCCCGTTGAATTATTAAGCTGAATCCGTCCGCTTATCTGAGTATATAATACATTAAAATCTTTCTTAATTTTTTAATGAACAGTCAACATGTTTATTGAAATTCTTTCTTTCGATTGACATCCTGTGAAAGACAAAATAAAATTGCTTTTACTTTTAAAAGGAGGAACTATGAAAACAAACAAATTCATAGTTGTGTTATTTATATCCGTCGCTCTGATCTTTCTTTACGGGTGCAAAAAAAAGGAACCCACAGGTTTGACTTCCGCTGATCTGAAAGCAATGAAAAACGCGTATGAAGACCTTACCTCAGATCTTGAAGGCGAGATCACTGAAAAAAATATAGAGCTTAAACAATACCAGGATGCTCTTACAATAAACATCGCTGATCAGCTCTTCTTTGAAAGCGGGAAAGCCGAGCTAAAGCCTGAAGCCGACCATGTTCTTGACAGAATAGGCAAAATCCTAAAGGAAAGCCTGCCTGATAAAATTATACGGATAGAAGGCCATACAGATAAAATTCCTATTGGGAAAAAGCTAAAAGAAAAATATCCGAACAACTGGATGCTTGGAGCAGCCCGTGCCGCGAATGTTGCTGAATACTTCAGAGAAAAATCCGGAATCGACCCAAAAAGAATGTCAATCATATCTTATGCTTTCTACAGGCCTCTCACCTCCAACAAAACAAGCGCACAGAGAGCAAAGAATCGCAGAATAGAGATCATTATCATGAACCAGCTCAAATACCAGGTCGAGGAACTCAAATCAGCAGAAACGAATGAATAGAGGCCGGTAAGCAGATTGAATTACTGACAAAAGCTTGCATTTCCTCTTAACCTGTATTATAATTTTACAGCTTATTTTAAACAAGCCGCGGCGAATCATGCAAGTTAAATAAAGCGTTTATAGTCATAATACAATACGGAGGATTCATGAAAAAACTGGCAGCGTTCTTTGTCTTTTCAGTAATATTCGTAACACCTGCTCTGGCTGATGATGCGGATAACGCACTCTTCGTTATCTGGCATCACAATAAAGCCGGGTACATGAACCAAAGCGGAGAAGTTGTGATCAAGCCAGAATACGACATGGCAACCGAATTCAGTGAAGGCCTGGCAGGTGTTAAGAAAAGCGGAAAATACGGATTTATCAATGAAAAAGGCGAAATGAAAATACCGGCCAGGTTCAATTCAGTATATCCATTCTCAGAAGGCCTTGCGATAATCTATCTGAACGGCAAATGGGGCTTTGTGGACAAAGAAGGGAACATCGCAATAGAACCTAAATATAACGGAGTCGCCCCTTTCTCAGAAGGGCTTGCCAGATTCAAACCTGAAAACAGCTTTTATCAGGGATATATGGATAAAGCCGGCAAACCCGTACTTGATCCACGATTTATAAAAGCATTACCGTTTAAAGAGGGCCTGGCTATTGTAAAATTCAAAGACCAGACATGGGGCGCGATCAATACGAAAGGCAAGACCATTACAAGCGGATATGAAAACGGATTACAATATTCGGAAGGAATGGCAGGCGTTAAAAAGAACGGGAAATGGGGCTACATAAATACTGCAGGAGAACTCGTAATAAAACCGGCTTACGAATCCGCCGACCTGTTCTCAGACGGTCTCGCTCCTGTGCAAATTAAGGGACTTAAAGGCTATATTGATAAAACAGGAGAGATCGTAATAAAACCGCAGTATAAAATCGCTTTCCCGTTTTCCGAAGGCCTCGCAAGGATCAAGGTGGATAAAGCATACTGGGGATACATAGACAAAGAAGGAGAGCTTGCTTTTAAAGTAAAGGCCAGTGAAGCCGGAGACTTCCGCAACGGGCTTGCAATGATAATAAAAGGTATGAAGGTCGGATACGTAAACAGGAAGGGCGACTTTGTGCGAGAATTAACCCAGTAAAAAAATACCCGGATCAGCTTACAATGTTAAGACTGTTCCCGCATTTACTGCAATTCCCCTTCACCAGCCCCTTTATATTTACGCTGTATCCGCTCCTGGATATTACAAGCGATCCGCAATGCGGGCACATAGTATCACTGCCCTCGTATGAGCTAGATATATTGCCGCAGTAAACATAATTTAATTTTTTCCGGGCTTCTTCATACACGCTCATCATGAAATCAATATCAGTGGCAGGCGCGTTATATTTATAGCTTGGATGATATCTTGAAATATGCCATGGAATATCCGGATTTATTGAATATATAAAATCGATAATATTCCTCATTTCCTGCAGGTTGTCATTGATGCCAGTCACGATCAGGGTAGTCAGCTCAATATGGCACTTCTGATGAGCGCTCCTGATCGTATCAAGCACGTTTGATAGTTTCCCTTTAGAAATTTTCTTATATGTATCTTCCCTGAAAGACTTGAGATCAATATTCATAGCATCAGCATTCACCAGGATATCCTGAAGAGGTTCAGGATTTATAAAGCCGTTAGTAACATAAACGTTTTTCAGGCCATTCTCCCTGGCCAGCTTCGAACAATCCATAATATACTCATACCATATAAACGGCTCGGAATAAGTATAAGCTATCCCAAGTGAGTTTTTTTCTCTAGCTATTTTTATAATGTCTTCAGGCTCATGGTAGGTAGATGATGCGTTCATATCCTGGGAAATATGCCAGTTCTGGCAGAACAGGCATTTAAAATTGCAGCCCTTGGTGCCTATAGAAAGAATATCAGATCCTGGATAGAAATGATAGAGCGGCTTTTTCTCTATAGGGTCCATTGAAACAGCCGTCAATTCCCCATAGATCAGGCTTACAAGTACTCCGTCAATGTTCTTCCTGGCGCCGCAGATCCCAGCCTTATTATTTTGAATCAGGCAGTTATGCGGGCAAAGCAGGCATTGCACTCTGTCTTCGGACTTCTTAACATAATATTGAGCTTCTTTATTATGATTATACATGATGTCTTGTCAGGTAAATATTTTCTCAGGCAAGAATTATAATAATATACTAAACCAATGGCCGAATACCGGCTGGGAAAAGCAAATCCACTAATTAATTTCAGTTAAACGGTTAATTGACAGCCTCTGCATTAACGGCAGCCGGATTTTCAGGAATTTCTTCATATGGTTTAATCATCTCGCAGGTTCCCTGGAAGATAACTCCGTCAGCAATTTTTAATTTGGCTGTTCTTATATTACCGTAAACCTTGCCTTTTGATTGTATCTCCAGCTTTTCCCTGGCTTCTATGTTCCCGTATACCGTACCATTTACAATAACAGATTTGGCGCGTATGTTTGCTTTTACTACAGCACCCTCTCCTATTACAAGAAAACCGGCAGATGAAATTTCTCCTTCAAAGGTCCCGTTTATCTGAAGAGATTTTTTAAAAGTCAAATCCCCATAGAACCGCGTGTCCTTCCCGAATACCGTAGCCACCATCCCGGTTTCATAAACCGGGTTCTTATTTACCTGTATAATCTTTTTTGCCATTATACCTTTTTATTAAATAATAATTAAAAATAAAATATATTACCTACTTGGTTTTCATCACAAACACACCATCCCAGTCTTCAGGAGGAGGACTTTGCTTATATTGCCGCGCCCTGCCTAAATAAACATCCGAAGGCCCGTCATCAGGATCAATCGTCAAAGCATATTCAAAAGAGCGAATAGCTTCGTCCCACTTGCGCTGTTTATATGCAGTAAGACCAAGATTATAGTATTTCAACAATTCTTCTTTCTCTTTTGACATCATAGAACCTCCGGCAAAAAAATTCTTTATACAAAAGAAAGCATTGCTTAATAATCTCTCTTAATAATCTCTATTGATGAAAAAATCAGCCAGATCCAGCATCTTCTCTTTACATAAAGAAGGAGGAAAATTATCAAGATATGGAAGAGCCTTTTCAATATATTCTTCGGCAATTTTCATACAATAATCAATTGCTCCATAGTTATTGATTAATTCTCTTACTGTATCCCATGTCTCCCGGCTTGGGTATTTAACGCAATTTATCAGTGTTTCCTTTTCCGATTCAGTTGCCTGCTCAAGCAGATAAATAAAAGGTAGAGTGATCTTGCCGTTACGAAAATCATTACCTGCGTCTTTTCCTATACTGTCCGATTCTTCAAAATAATCAAGGGTATCATCCACTATTTGAAACGCGTTTCCCAGGTTAAAGCCGAATTGATAAAGAAAACCGGTTTCCTCATCGTTCATACCGGCTTTCATTCCTCCTAATTTAGCGCAAGTACCCATGAATTCCGCAGTTTTTAACCTGATAATATTAAAATAATGTACTCTGTTGATTATATCAATATTGGAGAATTCCATCTGATAGAGTTCTCCTTTTATCATATCATATACCGCTGAAACAACTGCAGGAACAAGAAGTGACTTCTCATCTTCCATAATGATCTGCAAAGCCCTGATATACATAAGATCGCCGACAAGCACAGCAACTTTATTTCCCCATTCTTTTGCTACGGTTTTTCCTCCCCTTCTCAGAAAAGTCTGATCAATTATATCATCATGAACGAGTGTTGAACCATGAACTATTTCAACTGCCGCTGCAATATCCACGATGTCTTCCGAAAGATCGTTTTTCAAACCGCTGCTTAAAATTACGATTGAGGCCCTGATTTTCTTTCCGCTTCTTTTAAAGAGGTGCAGCGAACCTTTATCCATCAACGAGATGCCGTTTAAAAGTTTTTCCGGGATTACTCTGTCAACCTTTTCAAGGTAAGATTCAATCGGCTTAAATATCTCTTCCAGAGTAATTCTCAATTTTTTTTGCATATTTTTCCATTAATAAAAAGCATTGATACATTCACGTCTAGATTCAAATATTTCAAAAATTGTGTCAAGCATTGTTATTTGAAAAGGTTTCAATAATATTTCATCAACTATTACAAGCTTAATATCACCTTCATTTTTCTTAAATTCCTGCTTTTTCTTGTTTAAAAGCCCCAATGCGCGACTGCAGATAAATTTAACGTTTATCATATCCAGGCAGACATTGTATAAATCATTTGCAAGACAATCATCCAATACTGACTGCAAGTCTTCCAGCTCTTCCTGATCGATTCTTCCATCAAGAGCAACTACTTCAACATTGTTAACTGAAGATCTCTTCATTAAAATCCTCCCAGTATATCAAAAAAAGTCGACATCCCCTGTCCCCATTACCGGCATCCATACCGGAAAGATGGATTATTGAGGAAAGAATCATATAAAACCAGAATCCTCAGCAGGGAAAACTGGCTTCTTTATCCAGGGACCGGTTATTATTAATATCTTATTCCGAAAATGAAAATTTATCAAGTCTTTTTATATTAGCTCTTGCCATTGTCAACGAATATACCTTCAGAGCTCCAGAAGATAACAATACCCTGGCACATTCATTAATAGTAGCTCCCGTGGTAATCACATCATCAATAATTAAAAGTCTCTTGCCTTTTAAAATCCTCGTGTTCACGGCTTTATATCTACCAAGTATATTCAGGAACCTGTCCCTGTATCCTAATTTCTTCTGTGTTTTGAAGTTATATTTTTCTTTCAATAAGGTTCTGTATTTTTTATTTATTTTTCTGGCTATATCCCTGGCCAGGAGCTCACTCTGGTTATATCCCCTGCCCCATCTTTTTTTTCTATTGATAGGAACCGCGCTTACAATGTCAATGCAATCTTTTAATTCAGAGATCTCCCTGAAAGCTAATCCGGAAAGCACCTTATATAATCTCCTTTTTTTGTTAAACTTATAATTATGCAATATTTCTTTCATAACACCGGAATAGTTGGAAATTATAATATTCTTTTCAATGTAAAATTTTCTGCCGGAACATATTGTACATCCTTCTTCATATGTTTTACCCGAACATACCCTGCACTTATTTTCAGGATACTCTATTTTATTCATACAACCATTACATATAAACGCGTCTTCATATCCTGTGTTTACTCCACAGTTTACACAATACGACGGAAACATGTAATCAATTAAATTACATATTATTCGGTACATGCCATTATACATAAAGTCAATAACTCTTATTTATACAGAGTAGGATCCTCCACACCGGCTTCATTAAAACCTGTTTTCCTGATTCTGCAACTGTCACATTCCCCGCAGGACGCTCCATCCGGCTCAGGATCATAGCAGCTATGTGTTAATGAATAATCAACACCCAGTTTTATCCCGAGTGTTATTATCTCTGATTTTTTTAACCTTAACAGGGGAGCATTTATCCTGAACCTGTCCCCCATCACCCCGGCTTTAGTGCCGATATTAGCCATTGCTTCAAAGGAGATAAGAAATTCAGGCCTGCAGTCCGGGTAACCACTGTAATCAACAGAGTTAGCCCCGATAAAAATATCCCTAGCACCAATGGACTCCGCGTACGACAAGGCATAAGAAAGAAACAGTATATTTCTGCCCGGCACGTATGTTACAGGAATGCTGTCAACTGATGAGATATCACGAT
>CAZVYR010000196.1:0-7560 GCA_964631555.1 uncultured Leptospirales bacterium | reverse complement strand
ATATCGGAATAGTCTTCCAGGACTTCAAACTTATTCCGTCATTGTCTGCATACGATAATATTCTTCTCGGCATTTATCCGAGAAAGGATATTCCGAAACAGGACAAAGACGGCCGTATCCATGCTATTGCAGAGCAAGTCGGTATTCACCATAAGCTTTCCGAAAAAGTGGATAACCTGAGCGGCGGTGAAAAACAGCGTGTTGCTATTTCGCGAAGCCTGGTGAATGAACCGATTATGGTATTAGCCGATGAACCGACAGGAAATCTGGATTCAGACACAGCAGAAACCATCATGGATCTGTTCAATAGTCTTCATTCAAAGCTTTCCACAACATTCGTCATAGTAACCCATGACAAAGACATCGCAAACAGAACCCGGAAAACCTATATTCTGCACGAAGGAGTAATATCTCTATGAAAATAAAATATCCGTTAATTGCGGCATTAATCGTTATGCTTGCCGTTATAAAAGGCTTTGCCGCTTCAAATACAGTCGAAATATTTTACCTCCCGCATCCGCCGGCAGAGGCAGTTGTCAAAGATGTTGAGAAAATCCTTAAAAAATACAGCGGGTTCAAGGTTGTGAAATACAATTTCGAGGACCCGAATAGCCGAAGCCAAATGAAAAAATATAATATCATAAATCATACACCGATTTCCATCTTCATCAACGGGAAAAATGAATTCATGATAGGAAGCAGAAAAGTTGTTTTCGAGAATTTCCAGAAAGGGAACAACTTTGCGCCGATGTTTAAGGGTGATTGGTCATATCAGGATTTGGAGAATGTTCTGCAGGCAGTTTCAAGAGGCAAGTGATGACTCTTTTCGGGGTAGTTTTCAGAAACCAGGTATTTCATTACCAGAAAGTATCATTGACGGTTTTACTTACAGGCTTGATGTTCTTTGCCCCTGTTGCATCCTTAATGATGACGCGGCACATACGTACTCTTGCTGAAAAACCACTGCAATCCCTCAACACTGAATTGATTCTGCAGAATGATCAAACCGGTACCGCTGCTGAAAAGATCCGTACCACGGGTATAATCTTACCGTTCAATCTCAATTCGTTTCCGCTCGCGGAAACGAGAGAGAAATTGAAGACTGTCAGTGAGATAAATCAATTCTCAACAGCCCTTGTTCTTTGGCAGTTCGATCTTAACAATACTCGTACAATAATTGCCCTCAATTGTGATGATCCGCAGGTAGGTCTGCGGAAGATCGAATCATTTCTGATGCCGGGCGGCAGGTTTTTTTCCGGTAATAATGCTGAGGAAGTCATCCTTGAACGTCACTATGCAAAACTCTACCGTCATGAAGTGAATCAGCCCTTCGATATAGCGGGAGAACGGTTTACAATCGTGGGTATAGTGGATTTCAAAGAGCAGAGCAACCTGAACACGGCATCCATCTTTCTACCTTATAAAACAGGACTTCGGCTATCAAAGCAGCAGACGCCTGTCATCAATCAAGTATTCCTTTCCCTGCACTCCTCTTCCGACAGTAAAATTGTGAGCAGAAAAGCAGAAGCCCTTTTCCCTGGATTCTCCCTGATTACCAAAGACAGCCTGCTGAAAAACCTTTCGAGCTTTAATAAATTTCTTTACCGGTTTGGTTCTTATTTTATGATGATCGTAACCCCTTTATCGCTGCTGCTCGCGGCCTGGATTATAAAAATCTATCAGCTTGATTTGTCCTATCAGACAGACATCCTTAAAATCATAGGGTGGCCGCGAAAGGAATTGTTCCGGTGGCGTCTGTACGATACAACGGTTTTGCTTTCCCTCGGACTCTGCGTTGCTCTTGTTCTTTCAGTCCTTCTCTCATCAATTGTGCTGCCGATGCTCACCACTGCGCCTGTTCTGGATCAGGGGTTCAAATTATGATAAAGAGTTATTTTTATTCATTTCTGAAACAGAATAAAATCAAGGTTTCAATATTCGTTTTGAGTCTGAGTCTTTATTTCGGATTCCTTGCGATATCGGTAACCCTTACAAAAAGTATTCCTGAAATCGCCGCCATACCTCTCAGGAGTATTGGTGTACAGACGATCGTACAGAAAACCGGCAAGATCCCAGACAGAATGACCGGGATCATTTATCCTCACTCCAATGCCCCTATTACCGGCGAAGAGATGAAAAAGATTACAAGTCTTGATTTTGTTGAGGGCTATGACCGGGGCCTCTACATGTGGGTCTTCGGCAAATCGTCCTTCAAGGCTGTGTTCGGAATTAACCCGGTATCCGGGATAGTATCCGATATTCTGAAAAAAAATATAAAACAAGGCAGTTTTGGCATAACAGACAAAACGGTTCTGGTTACTGATGATTATGCTCAGAAGAACAAGCTTGTGCCCGGTGATCCGGTTCTTATCGATGGTTCCCGCTATACCATCCAGGGCATTCTGAAACCCAATATCAGCGGAAACATTATTCCCGCTGATATTTATATGGATCTGAAAGAATCTGTTATTCTCGGACGCAAGTCAGGGGAGATGCAGAAACTCTATAAGACCGGTTCGGAAGATTTCTGCAATGTTATCTTACTGCGGACAGATCCTGCATGGGAAGGCAACAAGGAAAAGGCTATTAAAGACATTGACAAAGATTTGATAGTTTTCAGTGAGAAAACTTTTTCCGGCAAGATAAAGGATCAGCTCAGGATTATCTCAACGTCAGGCAGCGTAATGTTTATTATTATAGGAACGATATTAGTCTTTGCGTTTTGCCTGCTTATAATATTTAATCTTAAAATGCGGGAAAAGGAAATTGCAATACTGAGAATGATAGGCTGGAAGCTCTCCGACCTGAAGCAGCAGTTTATCGGTGAGACATTTGTACTTTTGATCATAGCTCTTATTGTCGGCAATCTCCTTGCTCTTGCAGGCCTGGGTTTTGTCAGTACGCTGAAGATTTCCATGGAACTTCCGTGGGACATTTCGGCAAAACCGCATTTTTTGCCGCAGGAAAACAATATCGAAAGGATTATAACTGCATCAATCCCTATCCATATTGACGCGATATTGTTTATTATAATGAACATCGCGTTTATCTGTTTCTTCCTTGCTATAAACTATATTCTCTTTTACCGGCTTAAAAAGATAAAATTACGGGATTAGATAATCTGTTACCGATCAAGGAGAATATGTATTTTTTACGGGGCGATAGAGCAACACTCAATCCCGTCATTTTTTAAAGACGGATTTTTCCTGCTTTTTTTTCATTGCTTCTTTATTTTCGTCATTTTTCTTGTTTTTTTGTTTTGCATGTTTAGCTTTATCTCTTTTCCCTTTATCTCCCATTGAATATGTCTCCTTATTGAATAAACAGTATTAATTAACTCTTGAATCATCGAGTCACATGTCTTCAATATTTTAACGAAACACTAATTATACTTAACTGTCAACACCTATATAACTGATTTTTGGAGAAAGTCTATTTCCTCTTCAATTTCATTCTTTAATCCTGATAGATAAGCTGTTTATTTATTTATTTTTCAATAGCTTGTTCTACAAGTTTATTGAGTGATATATTCCGTCCTGCTGCTTTTTAAACCGCAGCTTCATGCAGCCCATTTGAAATACGTTTAATTCTCCCTTGCCCTTTTAGACAGGTTATTACTTCACGCACGAGTATTCACTTTAAATGGTGAATCGTATAGAATAAATTTAAAAAACAAATTTATTTAACAACGGAGGTATAAAACCGGTATAATCTGCAAATGTGTAGGGGAATTTTATTTGCCATTTACAATTGTTTGCCTAACACCAATATAACCGGTGTTTTTCACAGAGTGACGAAGGAGTGGCGCGTAAAACATCCGTGTTAATGCATTTGTTAAATGGTTATTATCACAGCTTCAGACTGAGTCGTAACATATCTTTAAGCTGGATACCATTTTCAAAAATTGGTTCTTCATAATTATTAATGAAATAGTCTTTGTATATTGAGTCCACTCGAAATCCAAAACGTTGATAAAATGTCAATTGATAACCAAAAGTACCAGTTCCTAATTCCACTGATTTCACATTGCGTTCTTTGAGGTGTTTAAGAGCATACCGGAGCAGTTGCGATCCGATTCCTTTTTTCTGATTCTCCGGGGAAACAGCGATATTGAATAATTCATAACTGTCTCTATCTATGAGTTTTAGAACACAGACTCCAACTACTTCATTCCGGATGGTGGCTGTATAACATAATGAATCTGTTAAATATTGATTTATCCGATCAATTGATGGATCTGCCTCTAATAATAGTTTTTTTGGAACTAAGTCTGATGATGTTAACTTAATTTCTATCATTTCTATAATCTTTTCCCTGCATTATATAGCAATAAATAGAAAAACATCCACCTATAACCTTATAGATGGACAAATTTCATACTCTTTACTATACAAAAACCGCCGGTCAAGGAAATTACAATTTAAAATATTCTACTTATTTCATTTTATCTTGTGCTTTTCTACTTATTGTTATATTAAAGCTATAACATTTCCCATTCCAATAGCGACAGATCAGATGTCATTGAGAATTATTCTATATTTTCTTGATAGAATCACAAATAAAAGTATACTTTACATGCAGTAATTCAACGATATAACGAATTATTACACATGGAGTATACTTATGTCAAACATATCAGGCATTGGCCCTGTTTCCAGAGAAAGATTATCCAGGGTATTGCGTAACTCCAAAGGTGTGATCACTGTAGACCTTGTATCAGAATCATTAAATATCAGCAATAATGAAGCAGGCAAACTTCTTTCAAACTGGACAAAGCAAGACTGGTTGTACAGGATTAAACGAGGTATTTATATTCCTGTTCCCATAGAATCATCAGGCGGGGAGCCGGCAATTGAAGATCCATGGATCATAGCTGCTGTTGTCTTTAGTCCGTGTTATATCGGCGGCTGGACTGCTGCAGGTTACCGGGACTTATCAGAGCAGCTATTCAAATCTATCTGTGTCATTACTTTGCGGAATAAAAGAAATAAAGAAGTGAAAATTGGCACTGTGGATTTTTATGTTAAAACGATCTCATCTGTTGAACTATCCGGATATAATAGTATCTGGAGAGGACAGATAAAGGTAAATGTTTCTGATCCTAGTAAAACAATCGCTGACATGCTTGATGATGTAAAACCGGGAGGTGGCATAAGGCCGGTTACGGATATTCTGACAAACTATATGAAATCACCCCATAAAGACCTCAATAAAGTTATCCGGTATGCGGAGCAGATTGGCAATAAAACAGTTTATAAACGGCTGGGTTTTCTGTTAGAACGGGGATTTCCTGATGAATCAGATACAATAAAACTTTGTCAGGATAAGATCAGTGCCGGTTATACAAAACTCGATCCGGCGCTGGAGTCGGATACTATAGTAACACGGTGGAACCTTATAGTGCCTGCTTACTGGAAGACTTGCCATCCGGCTCGATCTTTTTATTAACCATTACTTTATTCTATCTGCCCAATAATCCGGCTTTCTATGTAAATTTGCAACTGCCACAACGAGAATTTCTTCTTTTCTTATTTGGTATATAATACCATATGGAAATCGCCGGGTCCGGCATCGCTTTGTTCTTTTTGAACACGGATGCCAGGCTTCAGGAAATCCGCCAATCCTATCAAGAGCATTTAAAACTTCATCTAAAAATGCATCACCCAGTCCAGGCACTTCATAATTGTAATACTGAATGGCATCATCCAATTCAATTTGAGCAATTTCTAAAAAAACTATCTTCATTCTTTATTTTTATAGTTCAGATTTCTATCAGCTTGTTATTTAGAGTAAGCAGTAAAATTTTTATAGCATTTAAATCTGCTGTCAGGGAAATTATTATCTATATTTTTTAAGAACATCTTCCAGAGATATCGCCTTGATATTTCCTTTTTCATAAGCGTCAATTCTATCCTCAACTTCTCTTGACCATAATTCATCGATTTCTTTGTCCGATTTATCGAGTGTAGAAATTAACTTATCAATTAGTTGAGCCTTTTCAGAAGGTTTCAGTGTTAACGCTTCCTTAAATATAGTATCCGCTGTGCTCATTTTTTCTCCTTGTAATTAATAAAAAAATTTATAAGTTATATCATAAATATTGATATAAATTATTATTATGTCAAGTTGTTTAACTTAATTCATGTGTGCTCCTCGTGACACCGGCTCACTTAGCAATTTAAACAGAATGAAATTTTACAGACGAATTGCTTTATATGAAAGAGCGCGTCCCAAAGATCTCTATGATGTTATCTATATGTACCGGCACAATGAACTTATCTCTGAACATAGTTTACTGTTGTATATTCTTAAGGATAAATGCAGCAGCAAATCGTTTGTGTATTATCCTGACTTACAGTAATAAAGCCGGAACTGTAGAGCCATATTCATTCCGATGTTAGATTCTTTGAATTACTTACTCTATTTTAGTAGAATTAATTGTTAATTGCAGAAATATGGTTTTTTTGGCTATACGATAAATTATCCTACTCTTTTAATCAATTCAGCTTCATACTCAGGAAACATAATAATTGCAGGGTGAACTCCAAAAGCACGGGCAAATTGCTCTGCGCGTTTTTTACCAATTTCAACTTTATCATTCTCAAGTAAGCTGATATTTTTGGCATTGATACCAGATTGTGATGCAAGTTCTTCCTGTGTCCATCCTTTAAGTTCTCTTAACATTCGAATCACTTCACCGGTAGTGATCACCATGTATTTTTGACTTGGTTGAAAATTATTGTTTTTCATATTCTTTCCTTCTAATACTTATGAGGAGTTAATTCTATCACATAGACGGTAATATTTTTTTTATCAATTTTATATATGACTCTATAATACAAACTTAGCCGTGAAGACCTTTGCCCCTTACGATTACCTTTTAATATTTCATCATGAAATCCCGGGAACTCCATGAGAATTTCTGGTCCATGTCTGAAAACTAAACTTTTCCAGAGTTCATACTTTTTTAATACTTGAGGAGGTATCTTTTTTATTTTTTTCGCTATGTCTTTATGTTCAAGTATATGCCACATTATTAACAATAATAACTTATTATTTTTAATAAGTCAACCACTTTAGAGGAATATTTCCAGCTTTATAAATTTTAGCAGATAAGCTAAAAGAGTCATTCTCCTTCGTGTTATGTGGTTATGATAACTGCGTCGCGGATAAAGGGTAATAGAGAACGGGCTTTGGAACTTGGGGCGGATGGTTTTTGCGGAAGCTGTTTGATGTTAAGGAGGTGGAGGATTTGATTTTGGGGATATGAGATTGATGCAGGAACTTGCAGGCTTATTCTTCCCTGCTCTTTTTGACAGGTTATTACATCATGCGTGAGTATTCACTTTAAATGGTGAATTGGATAGAAAAAATTGAAAAAATAAATTTAACAAAGGAGGTATAAAACCGGCATAATCTGCAATTATGTGGGGGAAAATTATTTTCCAGGGACGGGGGGAATTTTATTGCCATTTACAATTTATCATCTGCCTAAGAGAACGATTTACTAAAAGCAGGTGTTACAACTACTATGTTAAGAAAGTCCATGTTAGGTGTTCT
>CAZVYR010000195.1:0-7576 GCA_964631555.1 uncultured Leptospirales bacterium | reverse complement strand
TTCCATATCCAATAGTTTAAACATACCAATTAATTTGAGTAAATTTAATGATTTAAATTTTATAAAAAATTTTAACATTTATTATTCAAGATCTATCTATTTTGAAGAAACAGATGTTCCTTATGAGGGTGAGGAAAGTTCAGCATATAATGAAAAGTTCGGGATAAAAAGAGTATATAATAAACTTGCCAATCCGGTTTTTCATCTATGGGAATTCCCTCCATGGTATTTTTTTAAAGGAAGGGGAAATTTTGCTGCAGGCAGGGATTTTTCCTATAATACATTTAATGAAAAGCTATATTTTAATAATAAGTCCCCATTCGAGAATTACGATAACAACATAAGATTAATTGATACCGCAGGAATCAATATAATCAACGACCTGGAAATATTTATTTTAAATTTTGATGGAAGCATTAATCAAGTCAGTCAGAGGCAATCATTATTTGGGATACCACAGGAAGTGGTCACTATAAACATCAGTCCAAATATCATTCTGGACCTGATGCAAATTTTTAATTTCGGTTTTTTCAGAACAAACAAACTCGGGATGCCTTATCATTCTGCAAATATAAACATGACCTATAGTTTTGTAAGAAACATGCTAATAACGTCAAACATTGAGGAAAATTTACATTCAACGGAAATGGGAATCACCTTTAAAAGGGACAGAAAACGTCTCGGACTAAGAGGAAAACTAGATTACAGGCGACGTAATAAAAAAGAATATATTGCTTTAGATGATTCCATGCGAGACCCTAAAGATGATATATATCTGCTTAATATGGAAACAATGAAATCATTTAAAGAAATAGATAAAGGATATGAATTCTCAATTATTTTTGAGACAGATATTTTATGGTTATATAATTTTTTTAAAAAATTATATACACTTACCGGTTATCCAATTTTTACTATTGAATATTTTCTAATTCTGAACCGATATGATTACTCGCAAACAACTTCACCGGAACCATATGACCAACATTTAATAACAAGTAAATTATCGCTTGATTTACATAAAAATATTCAGGGAAGTTTAACAGCACGTGCCGCTCTTGAAAAATTCAGAAATAGGGAAACGAATAAAATAAACAGAGAAATCAAGTCCTACGAGATCGGTATTAACTTCTCATTACTTTTTTAAAATAAATTTTCCAGTTTTATTCCTGATTTTATTATAAAATCCTTTTATCTCAATAAATTGCATCTTGTCTCTTAATTCTTTTAACTTGGCAATTGTTGTGCATCTAATCACTTCCCAGAGTAATTCTTTATCAGGACAACCAGCGAAATAATTTAAATCAACTTGATATGCACCTTTATATTTCCTTCCTCCGCCGCTTGTTGATATTAATTTTATCAACCTGTTTAGATCAATATGTTCATTTTCAGTCCTGAAGGACGCATCCAGTCTTAATCCGGGAGGTTTCTTTTTATCAATTGCTGCAAAGACAACTACCCATGAAGACTTAAATTTTTGTAATAAAAAATCAGCAATAATTGCAATACTGTCTCTGTTTAACTCATCAATAATGCCAATACCTGTGAATATACAGTTTTTATATTCTTCCCTGTTCTTGAGAGCTTTGCTAATTAGTAAAATTACATCTTTTGGTAAAGGTATATCCATGACATGCTCAAGAATTCTTTTGTCAGAATAATTAGAAAGATAATTCAAAGCATCGAAATCCATCTGTCCGGCATGTTTTAGGGCGTCAGTGTCAACATGTATACCATAAACCAGCGCAGTAGATACTCTCCTAAGCAAGGGCAAATCAAAACCCTGGTGCTTCTCAACGAATAGTTTTATTATAATAGCAAAAAAAGTGCTGACAGACCCAGCTTCTTCAAGTACTAACTTAAAATCAATCATAATATCTTCTTCAATCTTGTCATGATGATCAATATGCAATACACAAGGTATTTTTCTGGTAATCCCGTCTAAAATAGCAGATTGAAAATCCAGAATCGCATAAGCATCATAATTTTCAGTATGTTCCAGTGATTCTTCAAAGTGAACCGGAATATTAAGATCATCAATAATAGCTGAATTCTGCGGCAAAGACGGTTTAATTGGGCATGTAATTCTTGATTTTATTTTTATTTTCTCGCAAATCAAAGCTAAAGCGAATGAAGATGCAATTACATCCGGATCTGGAGACCCTTTGATATAAATCAGGATTGATTTGTACTTACTTAAAGCTGAAATCAACTTTTCTAAAATATCTTCAAAATTCATAGTAATTGTTTATTTCTAAGTTTAACCGGAACCAGGATATAAATATTTTTAATGGCAGACTGGTTTCATGTCCAACATATTCCTGGGTGAAAAAAGACTTATGCTGTTTTAAAAACAACCACAGTAACATCATTCAATAACCTGGAATCCAGAACAAAATTTTTAAAGTCCTTATATATCTTTCTAATAAGGACTTTCGGAGAATCATTCTTATTAAGTCTTATAATTTCTTTAATCCTAGCGACAGAATAATTATTCCCGGACTTATCAAAAGCTGATGACAATCCATTCGAATAACAAAGCCCAATACCACCAGAGGGTGCGAATAAGATCGTATTTTTATAATGAAACCCGATATCAATTCCAACTGGTATTCCTTCTATATCAAATTCAATAAAACCGTCTTTCTTTGGATCAAATATTATAACCGGATTAAAAGCAGCATTGGAAAATGAAATCTCTCTAGTGGAAGAATTATATATAATAAAAAGTGCCGTGGCATACTTGTCAGTAAATCGTGAAGAACATAAAACTTTATTTATAATATTAATAAAATGCTCCGGAGATTCATACATATTTGCCTGGGTATGAAAAACACTATTCATTTGCAAAGCAAGTAAAGCAGATTCCAGTCCGTAATCCGAAGTATTGGCTATATATATGCCTGCTTTATCTGAAAAGACTCCTGATGTATTAAAATAGTCTCCTCCAAATTCTGAATTATTAATGTAAAATGTACTTATTCTGAATCCTTCAATATCGTTATTGTTAAAGGGAATGATTCTTTTCTTTACGTTTCTGACAACAATCATATCACGTTTTTTAATCTGTGTCTTCCTGATTTCTTCAAAAAAAATAAAATTCTCTAAAAACCCGGTTAATTGATTTCTCAAATTTTCAAGAAAATAATAAAAATCCGATGAATAAGTTTCATTATTAATCGATTTACCCAGCAAAAGCAGGGCTATCAATTCTCTCTTATAAGAAAATACAGGAAAAATATATTCGATATTGTGATTTCTTAAAAATAAAATTAAGGCAGCTCTATGCATATTTAGTCTGTCATCGGTATAAATAAGTGATTTCTCAATAACGCCCCTGGTCTTCTTTAAAGAAAGAATTATTTCGTTATTTATGCCAATTTCATCAATCTGGATTTTGCCATTATAATTATGTACGGCTTCATAGGCGCTGGTTTCCTCGTTAAAAAGAAAAAAAACAGCACCTTCAATATTTAGCATCTCACAGGATAAATCTATTCCTTTATGAAAAAAAAGATCCCAATTAATTTTATATTTTCGTATTTCAGAAAGTCGTGAAATATTAGACGATATTTTATTAAAAATCTTTTCAAGGTTTTTATTCTTTTTATTTAAAATAATATTTTTAATCATAATAAAAAGATAATATAAAAATAAAAAAAACATTATCATGATTACTGTTCCCGCAAAAAGGAGGGTATTATTATTTATTAAATTAAATATCCCAGTCAATTCTATAAACGACCATGATAATAAAAATAAAATTATAATATAAACAGACCAGAGAGCGAGTTTCTTGTAAAATTTTATAAAATTAAAATGCTTTTCATCTGACAGCGCGTAATTAGCAGTAAAATTAACAAGTAAGCCGCCAAAAAGACCAATACTCAAATATTCATGAATATCAAAAGCAAATGGAAGAATAATAAAAAAGACCAAATATAATAAAAACTCCACAACCAATCCGGCCTGAAAAGCTAAGGCCTGAGGTTTAAAAGCTTCATTTTCGTATTTTTTTATCTTGTTGAGAAAACTAAGATAGATCCAGATAATATATAAACTAAATATTATAATATACAAGGGCATAAAAGGACCGTATACATTGCTAATATTCAAGTCAAATATTGATTTAAAAATAATAAGATCTGTTAAAGAAGTAAACCCAATAAGAAATAAACCCGGTATCAATAGAACGAAGATCATTAAAACAGAAGATCTTTTCTCCCACCTGGGGAAAACCTGGGTTATTATCAATGCAATCAGTGCGAGAAACATCAATATCGAAAAGAAATACCTGCTGAGAATTGTAAGATCAAACGCTTCTTGATATAGAATTTGAAAAATATAAATACCATAGAGAACTACCTGAAACAGAAATCCAAAAACCAGTAGTTTATTTGCAATAAATCGATCTCTCTTTTTAAAATTTATTATTGCTAAATAAATCAATAGCACTATATTTATAATAAGAATACTAAAATTAAAGTCGTTCAAATTCTCTCCTGACAAAATAATATATTCTTCTTTTATAAGATATAATTTGAAACGCTATGCAAAGCTAATTTATAAACAAGGATCAATTCGTCGAAATATAATAATCACAGGTAAAGATATTATTCAGATCCTTTTTTTCAAGACAATTTAATCAAATATATAAAAAACTATTTTTCCCTAAATTCCCGGAATAAAAATAATAACCTCTGGGAAAACGCCTATTTTATATAAAATAAAATCGAATTTATTGATATAGAAGGACATTCAGAATACAATACAAAGAAATAAAGAAGATAACTCATGGAAGACCATGACCGAATACCAGAAATATGCGTTCAGAGGGAAAGCCTGTCAGATCAGCAACAAGCATACTGTCCGCATCTCAGATCGCTGCCTTATCAATTCCGTTCCTTAAAACGGCCCGTTTATCAAACGGGATCCATCCCTTTTTAAGTCGCTTCCCCTCCGTTCCAAAGCCGTATTTAAAAGCATAGCCGGTAATCGGCGTTACCTGACATCAAAAACTACGTCCAGCATAACGAAATCCACGTAGAAAGTCTCTGAATACCATCGCTGCAGCATTCGGTTGAAACCTAAAAGTGCATTCTAAAGTCCGACTACAATAAGTCTGTTTAATAAATAAAAGGGCAGGAGATGTCGTGCAAATACTTTATACAAAAAAATGCCTACGATCTCTTTCTACAATCTCTTTACATAAAGAACCCGGCAGAATTGCAGGATTAAGACATTCAGAACTAATCGCTCAGTTTCCCACTCTAAAAAGCCTTGATATAATTTAAACAAAAATTATCCCTGCTTATTAATACTTCAGGTGCATAAACCAAAGCTGACATAGTTTTATCAAGGGGATCCATAATAACAGCGTCCAGTCCGCTGGCAATACTCAGAACCACAAACGCCCTGTTTAAATGGCACCTTTCAGGCAAACCATAAGAAATAATGCTAAGCATAGTATTTATCTTTTCTCCACTTATTAACATATAAACTCATTGATCAAAATTATCCTCTTCTGAGAAATAAATACGAAATGACCTGTTTGATTGCTTTTTACTGTTTCTTCTGGATCAATTTTCGCTTTTCCGGTGGGGAACCTCCCTGCGGACAGAGTGAGGTGCTTTCTAATATCTAATCTGTATAATAATATAAATAAAAGTGAAAAATATAGAAAAAAATACCCGGCCCCATTAAACATGGGCCGGGTTAAGGTTCATTTTTATGTCACTTTTTAAGAATATATACCTTTACAAATATTTAAACCTGTATCTGCCACATAGTAGTCAGCCCACCTAACTCTCTAAACAACTTGCTGCATGGAGCTTCGGTAATAATACCTTTGAACTTTTCTGTCAAAATGGCTTGTGTAATCGCATCTGCCACACTCTTTATTTCCGGGTAAATAAGATTTTAAAAAACCGGGTTATAAAATAATCGCCGTTTAAAAACAGTTCTCCAGAACCTACTATTTCATCATTACGGCTTTACACTATTTCCGCCGTAGAAAAGTTCTCTGTAATACATATTAAAACCACACTTATATATATATATAACTAAGTCAAGCAAAAATAAAATATGACTTTCAAAGTTCCGAAAAATACATGGGATTTGTTTCAAAACCGTATTTTAAAACACCCCGAACAAACGCAAACACTGGTAATCCAAAACTCCCAACCGGATGATAAATAACAGTTTAAATATTTTTCTTTTGAATATCTACCAGAACCAGTTCTTATTACTTTATCACATCTGAGAAAATCCGTCTGCCAGCTACATAGCGCTGCCGCCACCATTTTTTATTTAGTTCGTCGTTAACAACGCCTCTGCTGCTTGACGCATGCGCAAAATATCCAGGCGAAGTAACCAGCCCCACATGTGTAATTTTAGTTTTATTTGGAGACGCTGAAAAAAATACAAGATCACCTGCCCGCAGCTTCTCTCTGTTAACAGCTTTTCCGGCTTTGCACTGATTTCGCGATCCATGACCGATAATATTCCCGGGGACACCCACCTTAGAGTTTGTAAGCACTTTATAAGTAAAGCCTGAGCAGTCAATACCGGGTCTGCCTGTTTTATTCCCGAACCTGTAAGGCGTACCAAGCCATGGTTTAATCGCACCATAATATTCATTCCTTATCAGGACATGCCAGTCCCTTGCTGGAACCTGCTGATGTTCATCAGTAATTATACCAGCCTCCTTGTCTATTAAATCATTTTTTTGTAACATATCAGATATATTTTTTCCCCCGATAAACGCAATACTATTATCAACCCGTGAAGATTCTTTTACTATTCCTTTTAACCCTGCCGGGGAATTTTCTGTCACAGTAACATATCTATAAGAATCCTGAATATTATTGATAATATTCTCTGAATTCGAATCCTTTGCGCCTTCCCCGATTATTCCCTTAAGAATTAAAATCAATTGTAAAGGACCTGCTTTTATTCCCCTCGCTGGCAATCTTTTAAGAAGTAGTGATGCTGTCTTATTTATATCAAGGCCAGATGACTTAGCCATAACAAGTCCTCTTCCTCCTGCAAGAATAGACATACCGTCCCAGCCTTTGCTGAAAGAATAACCCAGAAACGCTTCCCTTATTTCTTCAGGGATTCCGGCGATTTTTGTTTCTTTATTGTACTGAACCATGAGGATAAAATCGTTGAAAGGAACGTCATGACTGGCAATTAGCGGTATCAAATCTTCAGAATCCATGAAAAGCACCCCTGCTTCATCAGCATGGTACATATATACAATAATTCTGGCCACCTCCTGAGGAGTCATATGTTCCATTATAGCCCATGGAACAATCCTCTCGGTAATATCCCGAATCTTATCCCTGTTTCGTTTTATCTTCTCGAGTTTAAACTTACCTGCTTCAAACGAATAAAGTCTTTTATTCACTTCAAAATGAATCTTTACAGTTTCCTGCCTGGAAAAGTCTGTTTTTAAAACTCCCTCCAGGTCATCAGCATGTAAACCATTAAAAAATACCGGTATACTTAAAAGGACTGCAGATAATTTGCCGCCAAGTTTCATACTCATCTCCATTTCGCTTAGTTATAT
>CAZVYR010000194.1:1890-7585 GCA_964631555.1 uncultured Leptospirales bacterium | reverse complement strand
CGGAGAGGAAGCGATTTAATACTGGATTTATCCGGTATTATAAAACAGGATCATTACCGTTTTTCAAACGGGCCGTTTTTCAAACGGGTCGTTTTTCAAACGCTCTGTTTTATGAAACGGTCTGTTTTATGAAACGGAGTGGAGATGGGGGCATAAGGCTCATTAAATATTTGCCGTATAAGAATATTATAATTCCTTTTCTTTTTAAAAGCAGCCCGGCCTTTCTGAAACTTTGATTTGATCTACCTGTCAGTTTGCTATATGAAACATAATAAGTTAGTCAGTCTGAACTGCTTATTTGACTTGACTGATGTCTGACGCTGGTATTATCGGTTTATTTTCATGGTATAACAATGTACTGTTTATATATTGTGCGCTGATTAAAAATGAGATAGAAGAATAAGCAGTTTCGGCCGATAACAAGTATATGAGCCTGCTGTTTATTATAAGAATATTAAAATTTTATATGGTTCTTCAGGAGATTGTAAATGCCCGCCAAAAAGAACGGGACATCCGGAACAAAGAAAACTAACGCAAAGAAGCCTGTCGGAAAGACAAGGGCGAGTTCAGCAAAGGCAGCGCCGAAAGGAAAGAAAAGCGTAAAGAAAACCGGAAATAAGACTGTAAACAAGACTGTAAAGAAGACCGCAAAGGAACAGAGTACCGACAGGACTCCTTTTTATATTATTTTAATTATGATTCTGCTTACTGCTGTTGTATTGCTGGTTAATAATTATGTATTCAATAGTGATAATAAAAAGATCGTCGGACCTAAAGCCGGTGTTCAAGACAGAGACAGAAAAATCGCAACAGACAAACCCGGGATCAGGGGTAAGACTGATAATAGTTCAGAGAATATGAGGGACAGGGAAGCAGATGTCAGGGAGAAGAAAGTTCCGGATAAAGAACTTGTCCCCTTTACTGAATATAATATTTTCCTTGTGAAATTCGACAAGCGCGATGAGAGTATGTCTCTTATGCCTGTTAAGAGAAGAGTCAGTGCACAATCCCCGCTCTCGGAAACTCTGAACGAGCTGATCAGGGGGCCTAATCAAAGTGAGAGAAAAAAAGGGCTTCTGACTGCTGTTCCCGAAGACCTGAAGATCAGGAGTATTAGTGTCAACGGAAGAAACGCTGTGCTGGATTTTAATGGTTCTATTGAGGAGAATGCCGACGGCCAGATATTGCTTACCAGGATTGACCAGCTTGTTTATACTGCGACTCAGTTTGAAGGCATAGACGGGGTTATAATAAAGGTCAACGGGAAACAGAAAAAATTTCTCGGAGGGGAGGGCCTTTCAGTGAGCGGCCCTATCAGAAGAAGATGATGTGCTCCCGTGTTTTTCCGCTGCGCGGTCTGGGCAGGATCGGCGTTAAGGGGTTTTAGTTTTTATTGTTTTGTATATTGAGATTCGTTTGTAAATCTTAACTGGCTGAATCAATTCAGGGAATAATATTATGCTTGAGATAGAGATAAAGGCTTATTGCGATAATCATGAGGATATTATCGCGAAGATAAATTCGCTGGGAGGCGAATTTATTGCTGCGCTCAGTGAACGGGATATTTATTACAGTCACCCGTGCAGGGATTTCGCGGAGACTGACGAGGCTTTCAGGATCAGGACAGAGAACGGCAGGAATATTCTTACTTACAAGGGGCCTAAACTTGGCAGGAAGACAAAGTCAAGGATTGAAAAAGAGACGGTCTTCGATGACCTGGATTCTATGACCGGCATAGTGGAGAGCCTTGGATTCGGGAGAGTTGAGGAAGTGATCAAGACCAGAACAGTTTACAGGATTCGCGATATAGAGATTTGCCTTGATTTGGTTGAGGGCCTGGGCACTTTCGTGGAACTGGAAAAGAAAGGCAATGACAGGGAAAGCGGCGAAAAGGAACTGGCCGCAATCGCGGCCGGACTGGGACTATCGGAATTTGAGACCAGGTCATATCTTGAGCTGAAGCTGGAGAAGCTTCAAAAGAAATAACAGATCTTACCTGAGTTGATATCCGCCTTTGTTCAGGGCACTGACCATCTTTTTCTGAAGTTCGTCGATCTGCTCCGGAGAAAGGGTTGAATCCTTCTTTCTGAATATTATTTTGAATGAGATGGACTTCATTTCTTCAGGTACGGGAGAACCTTCGTATATAGAGATCACGTCAATGCTTTTAATTAAGTCTTTGTTGCTTTTTTTTATTATTGAATGAATATCAGCGACATACGCATGTTTGTCCGCGAGTACTGATATTTCAAAAGGCACATCAGGAAATTTCTGAAGCTCTGTAAAAAAGCTTTCTATCTTTTTGCTCTCCATTAGCAGGTCCATGTTAATATCAAACATCGCAGCTTCGCCTTTAAGGCCGAAATTCTCCATGATTTTGGGGTGCGGCTCAAAGATAAGTCCCGCGGGTTTGTTATCGATTATTACGTTCATGCTTCTTGCAGGATGAGCATAAGGAGGAATATCTTTTTGCGCCGGCTCGTACCTGATATTTTTAATTTGCAGTTGTTCCAGAAGGTCAATAACAATGTTCTTGGCAGAATAGAACATTGGTGAGTCCGGGAACTTTTGATAAACAGCACCTGTAACCATTGTGTTTTCTACAGCCAGGTCAGGAGACTTTCTGTCTTCTTTCAGGAATATTCTGCCGAGCTCAAATATCCTGAATGATTCGTAATATCTCTGGTTCAGTTCAATATTCATGAATATATTGGGTACAAGACTTCTCCTGAGCCTGTCCTGCTCGCTTGATATCGGGTTTTGCAGTCTGAGTTCCTTATCTTCGTTAGTGCCTGTGCGGTTCAATATGTCCTCACCCACAAAGGAATAATTGCTTACTTCAGTCAGGTGATGATCCCTTGCGAGGATTTCCTTTATATTTCTTTCAAAGAGCCTTTTTTCGTTTCTCGCGGGCGGCAGGCACGGAACAAAGGGCGGCTTGGGAGCAATATTATCGTATCCGTATATGCGGCCTACTTCTTCAGCTATGTCGTCAGGCAGTGATACGTCGCCTGTGGCCCTGTATCCGGGAACAGCTATGGTAAGAGCATTGCCGTTAGAGCTGATTTCGAAATTCAGCGAGGTCAGTATATCCTTTATTTTTTGATCATCTATATCGTTACCGATCTTTCTTTTTATGAAATCAGTATTTGTATTTATTGTGATCTTTTTGCCTTTTACCGGATATGTATCAACTATTTCCGTTACTGCTTCAGCTTCAGGGATGAGTTCTTTTACCAGTTCGTAACACCTGATGATTGCTGTGCGGCATACTTCCGGGTCAAGGGATTTTTCGAAGCGTACTGCTGCTTCTGTTCTGAGATTATACCTGCCTGCTGTTCTTCTGATTTTTGTGGGATTGAAGTTGGCAGCCTCAAGTATGATCCCCGTTGTATTGTCGTCGATCTCACTGTCTTCTCCGCCCATTACGCCTGCAAGAGCTATAGGGCCGCTTTTGTCTGCGATTACAATATCGTCCTCGATCAGCTCATGGACCTGGCCGTCAAGGGTTTTAAGCGGTTCTCCTTTGCGGGCCATTCTGACTATGATCTCGCCGCCTTTCAGCTTGTTTCTGTCAAAGGCATGCATGGGCTCTCCGAGCTCGGCCATCACGTAGTTTGTTATATCCACGATATTGTTTATGGGCCTCATGCCTATGGAAGAGACCTTTGCCTTGAGCCAGTCAGGGGATTTCTGTATTTTGATGTTCTTTACAACAAGGCCGCTGTATCTTGAACAGGCTTCGGTATTCTTTATTGTTACAACAAGATTGTCTGTGCTTTTGAATGATTTCTCAATTCCGGTATTTAACGTAAATTTCATTTTGCGACCGAATATAGCTGATATCTCGCGCGCGAATCCGAGGTGGCTCCACAAGTCGGGCCTGTGTGTTATGGACTTGTTGTCAATATCGAGCCTGGTATCCTTCCAGTCAGGGAAGAGATCGCTCAGCCTGGTGCCTAAGTTAGTATCCGGCGGCAGGATCATTATTCCGGAATGATCATCGGAGAGCCCCAGTTCCCGTTCTGAGCACAGCATGCCTGAGGATTTTTCGCCTCTTATCTTTGTTTCATTTACCGTGAATTCTTCGGTGAATTTGGTGCCTACAAGCGCGAGGGGTACGATATCTCCTTTCTTATGATTGGGCGCGCCGCATACTACCCTTGTTTTGCCGCTGCCTGTATCCAGGTCAACGAGGGTCAGCTTGTCTGCGTTTGGGTGCGGGATTACGTTCTCTATTCCGGCTGCTATTACAGTATCCAGATGCGCGTTTATCTCTTCAATGTCCTCTATTTCGGCAGTGGACATTGTCAGCCTGTCCGCTATTTCTTTTGCGGATAGTCCTTCTGTATCTACGAGTTCAGAAATTATATTTAATGAAAGCAACATTTGATTATCCTGTCAGATCAGTTAAAGGTTATCAGCCAATTGTTACGTGATAACCGAAAATTAAAATTGTTCGAGGAACCTGATGTCCCCGCTTAAGAAATGTCTTATATCCGTTATTCCGTATTTCATCATAACAAGCCTGTTAAGGCCGAAGCCGAAGGCGAACCCGAACCATTCTTCAGGGTTGATCTTCCCGAACCTGAGTACATTGGGATGCACAAGGCCGCAGCCGAGGAGCTCCACCCAGCCGGACTGCTTACATACGCTGCAGCCTTTGCCGTTGCATATCAGGCATTTGAGGTCAAGCTCGAAGCCTGGCTCCACGAACGGGAAATAGCCGGGCCGGAGCCTTATGTCGACTTTTCTGTGAAATACTCCTGAGAGCATTTCTTTCATAAAGAAGTTCAGATGCGCGATTGATATATCCTTATCCACCATCATGCCTTCTACCTGGTTAAAGGTATTTTCATGGGACGCGTCCGTTGTCTCATGCCTGAACACCCTGCCCGGGCCTATTACCCTGAACGGAGGCTTGAGTCTCTCCATGCCTCTTATCTGGATTGAAGATGTATGGGTTCTCAGAAGGTTCCAGTCCTCTGTCCAGAAGGTGTCCTGCATGTCCCTGGCAGGGTGATGCTTTGGTATATTAAGGGCTTCGAAGTTATAGTATTCGGTCTCTGCTTCAGGGCCGTCCAGGATGTCGAATCCCATGGAAGCGAATAAATCCTCAACTTCATACTGCATCTGTGAGATGGGATGCAGATTGCCGCGTTTGAAGGTCTTTGTTGAATCCGGCTGGTTGAGAGTGATGTCGATCCAGTCTTCCCTGAGGAGTTTGTCGATCTTTGAATCAAGGAGGTTTTGTTTCTTTTCTTCCAGGGCATTTTCTATGCTGATCTTGATTTCGTTTGCTCTTTTCCCGAAGGTAGTTCTTTCCTCATGGGAAAGCTGCCCGAGGGACCGGAGTATTGTTGTGAGCTCACCTTTACGTCCCAGTACCTTTACGCGGGTTTCTTCAAGTTCTTCGTTTGTTTCGGAGGAATCGATCGCGCTGATCGTTTTATTAAGTATGTCTTCGAGTTTTTCTTTCATGTTCGTTGTACTTGGTCTTGATAGTAAAAATATTTTCCGTTCCGGAGGAATGGCGCACGGGTTATTTTATCCGTTTACTGCCCTTTGCTGAGGATAAACATCACTTCGGGGTCGCTTGGATCACTGCCCGGAATCGGTTATTGATGTAATGGGCACTTATTAAAGAGTACATAAATGATTTATTTACATAAAAAGTCAAGGAAATTTAGGCAGA
>CAZVYR010000194.1:0-1790 GCA_964631555.1 uncultured Leptospirales bacterium | reverse complement strand
TGCCGGAAGTCTGTTCTTCGGTGATAACGAGAGTGCCTTCCTTTGCTTCTTTGTTTGCAAGGTCTGCCGCGATTTTATTCGTTGAGCCTGTTTTTTCAAGATACACGATCTCTCTGCCTGTGAAGGATGTGCGCAGGAGTTTCGATATTTCAGCCGGATCAATGATCTCTTCCGTATAAGAAGAGGTGCCGGATTTATTTGATGTTTTTTTTATCGTCTGCAATTATATATGTGTCATTCCTTTATGTTAATATTTATCGATATCAGTTAAACTGGCATTATTTTTTACATAAGGAACGTACTCCATATCCTGCCGGCCTGTTTTTTATTTTTATTATATAAAAAGAATTATAAAGGAGAATCAATAAATGTCAATGGAATTTAAGCGGTATATTTGGAATGAGAGAGTGATTAGTGTTTTATTATCCGGGGATGGTTACATTTCAGGGCAGTCAAACTGCAGGTCAACTTTAGTTTCCCGGACAACGCAACCGCAGCTTTCAAGAACGTTTTTAAAACCTGCTTTGTCTGTGCCCAGCAGGAGATCCCTCATGTAGGGTTTGTCCAGTATTCCACGAGCAAGTAAGTTCCTGTTAATTAACGTATCACAGAAGAGTTTTTTCTTCTCCGCAGATTCCCGGGCGCAGGCGCTCCACCTCGCAAAGAAGCCCCTTGAGAAATCCGGCTGTCTTTTAAGATGATTTAACAGGTCAGTCCCTACGCCCTTGTCATCGCAAAAGCCGGTGCCGATCATATTCTTGAAATCATCACAATCCCCGAAATTATTAACGTTTATTATGGCGCCTCCTCTTTCGAAATCCAGTACCCCTTTGTCCGCGATATAGGGCAGGTCATTGGCTGCCAGTTTTGCGGGTTTAAAAGCCACGAGATATCTTCCGTCAACAGCCTTTTCGAAATCCCGGGGTGAGATCAGGAGGTTCTTTCCGGTTGGTCTCAATATTGCCGCATCTCTCTCCCGTCTGCTAAGGTCGGGAACGATTATTCTGGCATCAACAAGTATTCTGAGCACTTCGGGATTATCCAGATTGATGAGAATATTGCCGTCAGGAATATCTATGGCTATGCCGCTTCCGCCATCCATAATATGCTCTGCAGCTCCTATGGGGCTTAGCGAAAGATACAGCCCGAATCCGGCAGTGCTGTCGAATCCGGGAGCGGCAGTCTGTCCGACTCTTTCTCCCGATCTCCATGACGCATTGGTCTTGAGGCTCCAGTAATTGCCGGTCTCAAGTGTAGTAATGAACTTTGGATAGAGTTTTGCGAATGCAGCAATCTGATAGGCGATTGTTACAGCACGCGGAGGCGAACTTATACCATTATATGCATCCAGCAGGTGAAGAAGGTCGTAATGAGCTTTATCATATTTTTCCGCCATTGTAATGATATTAGGCAGAGCATTACGCTCAAAAACGGAAAACGCGCGCCTTGTCTCACGCCTGATCTGGAATCCTCTGGTAAAATCCCAGAGGTCCGGTTTTGAAAGCTCTTTCATATTTCTTATTTTGTCCGGGTGGCCATAGGTATAGAGTCTTTCTACTCTGATTCGGTATTGATTCCAAATATCCGTCCTTACATTGCTGGCTAGCCTGGCAAGGCAGTTTTGTATCGCAAGCACCCTTGTGCCGGAATCCGTTGAAAGAAGGTTCGCGGTTATGGCAGGGTCGCATTCAGCAGGCGGAGCTCCTTTTAGCTGAGCTTTATCGCTGAAAAGAGTAAACAGAAAGGAAAAGATGAGCACGAATGAGGCTGTTAAAATATAAAAATATGAA
>CAZVYR010000193.1:0-7601 GCA_964631555.1 uncultured Leptospirales bacterium | reverse complement strand
ACAATGATCATGAGCAGTATAGTAATTCCTCTCAGGATGTCTATAGAACGGATCCGTTCATGTTTATTGATTGGGGAAACCTGACTCATTGTAGTTCACCTTTATAGCCGGGTTTATACTTATATTTCGCAAAGACATTTTCTGAAAAAAATAAATTATTTTTTTAACAAAGACAATAGTTTTAACATTCTTGTTTGCAAGAAACCATCCGCCCGGGAAGAAAAGCCTGTTATTTATTCAGACGATTATTAATTGCATTTATATAATAGAGCCGCCTTTTTTGCTAAAAGCTTTCCCGTAAAATATACAAATAGAAAAATACCCAATAAATATTATAATTCAAAGTATTGAAAAAACTAACTTATAAATAGATTCAATAAAAATAAATTTGCGAAAAAACCGGTAGATTTTATCTTAACTGTATTTTTAAGATTGGCAAGTCAAAATCGTTTGGATATATTATCTCAAAGGGTATAATAATTATATCCGAAAGAAAAAATAATCCAGGTGTTACAGATAAATAACATTAAATCATGATAAAGCAAACTTTTTCAGAAGAGTATTACAGGCTTTCGGAAGAGGCTTTGAATATTGGCCTTGATACTGCACCGGCGTACGACTCATGGAGAAAATTTGACCCGGGGAGGGATTTTCGAGTTGATGACCGATACGCTGCACTGCCTGCCCTGACCAAGGAAGATATCCGGAGTCATTTCCCGCATGGGCTTGTTCCCCTCGGGCAGAAGGTAAGCGACGGGCTATCCCGGGGCGAGATTGAATATGTTGAGACAAGCGGCACAACCTCGGAAAAGGTGACCAATCTCTGGGATCAGGAATGGTGGAATGCATCTGAAAGCGCCTCTTGGAAGCTCAATGCACATACCTCCCACCTTGACCACAACCACAGGGAGGCCCAGCTTGCAAGCGCTTTGAGCGTGGGATTCCTGTCTGAAGAGGATCTCCCGATGGAGTCGCGTATACTCAATGAAAGGTTCCTTTTCCTTAATGAAAAAATCAGCGTAATAGAATGGAAAGAGCATCATTTAAAACGAATGGTTTACGAGTTGAAGAAATTTAAACCAGCAATAATCGAAGCTAATCCTTCTCTACTGGCAAGGCTGTGTTGGTGGGCGATGGACAATAATATAGCCATATATTCGCCCGAAGTAATACTCTTTACATATGAATTTCCATCCAGACTCCATTTGAATGCAGTGAAAAAAATTTTCAATGCACCGGTTATAAGCTCATATGGGACCACGGAAACAGGTTATGTTTTCATGGAATGCGAATACGGCATTCTGCATCAAAACACGAATTTCTGCAGGGTGGATTTTGAGCCATTAAAGAAAATACACGGAGGTCCTGACCTCGGACGCATCCTGGTCACAACTTTCCGGAATCCATGGACATCCCTCATTCGTTTTGATGTAGGGGACCTTGTAAGAATCCACGATAATAAAACATGCAAATGCGGCCGCAGCGAAGGATATATGCTTTCTGCAATAGAAGGCAGGATCGCGAACGCCACAGTCAGCACAACAGGAAAGCTTGTTTCCACTAAAAGAGTGGACGATGCCCTCTCTGAGATACCGGGTATACGGGATTATGAGCTTATTCAGACTTCACAAAACGAATATAGCCTGAAACTTTTAACAGTCGGCAGTAATAATATGTCAATTAAGACTGCCCGCAAGGCCTTAGCCGGAATATACGGTATCCAGTCTGATATCAATGTAGAGATTTACGATGAGATAAAGCCATCACCTTCAGGGAAATACAGGCGTACCAGCGCGGATTTTAAGATAAATACTGAGGACTTACTGGCATGAGAAATATATATTTAATGGCAGGCGGCAGTTTCAGGAAACCCAATGCGATGCTGCCTGTATTCAAAGATATACTCAGAGAAGCCGGCAGTGAGCCTGTAGTGGGATATATCGGCGCTGCGAACTCTGATGACTCAATGTTCTTCAGGTTCTCGGCCGGCCTTTTAAAGAAAGCCGGAGCCAGCACTGTAACTCATTGTATCCTTAGCAGGAAGAAGATTGACCTGATCTCTGTAAAAGCAGTTCTTAAAAAAGCGGATGCTGTCTTTTTTTCAGGAGGTGACGTGGAAGGAGGCATGGCTTTACTTTCCAGGCACGATTTAGTGCCGTTTCTAACGGATCTATATAAAAATGGCACGCTCTTTTTCGGACTTTCGGCCGGCAGCATAATGCTCGGTACAAAATGGGTGCGCTGGGAAGACCCTGAAGACGAGTCCAGTTCCGAGCTCTTCGACTGCACGGGCATTGCCGGGATACTTTGCGATACACATGCTGAGAATGAAAATTGGGAAGAACTGAAGGCTGCTGTCAGATTATCAGGGGAAAACGCCATTGGATACGGCATACCCACTAATGCCATTATCTGCGTAAGACCAGACAGTAGTATCTCGGCACTTGGGAAACCGGTTGTATGCTACACAAACCGCGCCGGCCAGGTAGTAAAGGATAATGATTTAATTCCTGTATGATCGTCAGGCAGCAAAAACAGACCACACTTCACAGCATATTCTTTTTAAAAGAATTGATAAAGTACACATTTCGTGATAAATAATATTAAGAAGTAAAAATGTCTGGAATATTTTTTTTATAAAACCATCTTAATCGAGATCCGGGTATGTTGAATGTATTTCTTTCCTTGATAATTAACTTCGTTTTAATCTCCAGTTTATATTCTCTTGAAATAACTAATAAAAATGTACAAAATGCGGTCCAGCTTTCAGATTCAATGAATAAAATAAGTGTCGGACTTGCATCGGAATATCTCGAAGATAAAAAAAGTCAATTTTCTATTGATGACATTTTACAAAACAATATAAAAAATGCGCACTGGATCAAATCTGAAAATGAGGCCCTGAATTTTGGAATTACAGATTCAACATACTGGGTTCGTTTTTCTGCGATCAACTCTGAAGACCATGACATAGACTTTGCAATAGAAGTGGATCTTGCCAGCATAAATACTGTTGAATTTTATTTTCCGGAAAAGAACCGGGGTTACATAATGAAAAGATCCGGAAATTTACTACCCTTCAAAGAACGCGATATATCTTACAGAAATGTGATCTTTAAAGCAGCTCAGCCGTCGAATACCGAATATGTTTATTATATGAAATTTAAAAGTATAGGCCCGATGAATATACCCTTATGGATATGGTCGCCGGATAGTCTGCCGGACAAGATAATCAGGGAATCAGTGATATTCGGTTTATATCACGGGATGACCATTCTTGTTGTTTTGTTTGTGTTCTTTGTATTCATAAAAATCAGGGAAGTATATTTTTTGTATTATATCTTATGGATAGGGGCGAATGGAGTTTACCAGGCTTCAATCAACGGCCTGGCATACCAGTTTTTCTGGCCTAATGATCCTTTTTTTGCCTTTATCAGCATTGCTATTTTTATTTATCTTGCAAATATAGGATGCCTGCAATTCGGAAATAGCTTTCTTGATTTAAAAAACAACCTTCCGGTGTTAAATAAAATATCAAAACTAATAGTTATTATCTCCATTGCAGGCATTATCTTATTATTCACGCCATTATTCAAACTTTCTGTACCTTTAGTGCTGCCAAGTGTGTTCAGCGTTATGGTGATCATGTTAACAGCAGGATTCATTGCCATAAAGTGGAAGGATCAAATGATATTATTTTCACACTTGATGACAACCTGAAATTCAAGACTATCAATAATGCTATTAAAAAACATCTGAACTTCCAGCCGGCTGACATTATTTCCAAAGAGTTAATAAAAATAATCAATGATGACGAATCAGAACGCGGAGTAACAAAAAAAATTATTCATGAAAAACTTGAATCTTTCTTAAATGATAAAAAAACAGTCAATTTTAAAGCCGAATTAATCACAGCATTTCCTCTTGAACCAAAAGAAATGAATGTACATCTGGAACATGTCGCAATTGAAGGAAAAACCGAAATCATTGGAAAGGCTACTATCATTGAAGAAGACGTGCTTTCAAAATTCGTTGAATATGAAAAGCAAATAGTAAATATTGGAAATAATCTGTTTACTGCCGGAGAAATTTCTCGTCGTATAACCAGAAACCTTGTGAAATATTTAGACCAGAAACAAGCGCACGCTTTAAGATTGGGTGTTCATGAAATAATTATCAATGCTATTGAGCATGGCAATCTAGGCATCTCATACAAGGAGAAATCCACTCTATTGGATGAAGACAGATACTTTGAGTTTATAATGGAAAGGCAAAAAGATCCTGAATATACCAATAAAAAAGTAAGGATTGAATACTCCATTGACGGGAAAAAGGCGGTATACAAGATTTTTGATGAGGGGCAAGGATTTGATTATGACTTCATACTGACCAAGGGAGCTTTAGAAGAAAATGAAGAAGTTCCATTGCATGGGAGGGGAATTCAACTTGCAAAGAGCTTCTTTGATGAGATAATTTTCAATAAGAAAGGCAGCCAGGTTATACTTAGAAAAAACCTGGATGTGTGAACATCTATAATAAAATAGGGCTATCCATCGCAGGCGATATAAATTAAAAGAAAAAAGATAGTCCAACGGATATTTTAAAAAAAAGAGTAATTAGCGGATTTCAGTGGAACGCAGCCTTTTAAGTTCCACTGAAAACTCTTACACTGCACATATAAAGTAAAAAAAAGTCAGCCTTAAAATGTGAAACCTTACTTTTTCTCAGCCTCTGCCCGCTTCTTCGCATAAAACTCAGATGAATAATTATAAAGCTCAACTTCGGCAGCAGCAGCAACTGCAGGATCAGGATTCATTATAAAGCCTGAAATAACACGGCCTCTTGGAGCATATTTGTCAACGAATTCACGAACCAGCCTCCTGGCCTCGTCACCTGTTTTGGCCTCATTGATACCGGCAATCGGAACCGTCACTGTCATCTTATGCCCGTATTTCTCCGTAAGCATGTCAAAATCATTAATATCCTGAGGAGTCCACGCGTCACACCCCATTTCAACTATCTCTTCGATATACTGCTGGGTCAGCCCGCAGGAATGAAGTTCAATAAATCTGCCCTGGCTGTGAATAAAATCCCATATCCTTCTGGTCTGAGGCATAATAGCTTCTCTGAACATCTCGTTAGAGAAGAAACCCGCTCGCTGTGTTCCCCAGTCATCACCATAGATCACATAATCAATAGGGTCATAGTAGTGAAATACTTTTTTAAGCAGTTCGATTTTAAAGTCTGCTATGGCTGTCATAAAATCCTGAACAGCTTCCGGCTCCTCGTAAAAAGCAAGAAGAGCCTCTTCAAAAGGCATAGCCTCGTGGAGACGTTCAAACAATCCTTCAGGAAGATGAAAAACATGCATCCTGTCTTTATCATAACGTGCGGTCTGCAGCTTGGCGTCTTCTTCAAAATCCACCTTGCTCAGATCGGGGATCGGCATTTGTTCTCTCCATTTTGTAATGTCGTGAACAGTCACAAAACCCGGCTTTACCATCATACCGCCTGCAATTTCAACATCTACCCATTCCGTTCCCCACCAGTCCTTACCGTCAGCCTCATAAGGGGGATGTTCAAGCACGACATCAGGCCAGCAGTACTGATTATCGAGAAGCCAGACTGGCATCCACATCGGAATTTCCCCGGAGAAAACGCGGCGCAGATTTTCCCTGGGAGTTATCGGACGCTGGCCAAGAGGCTTGGGAACTTGCTGTAACATCCACGGGAAAGAACCTTCAGGTTGCCTGGATGGGGGGTAATTATTATTCATAAGATTACTCATCCTTATTCTTATTGTTTTGTATTTGTTTTATATACAGAAACAACTGGTAAAGACATATTTAAGAAGTCAAATAAATTTCCTATATTTTTTTCAAAAAATAACGTATAAATCATTAACCGGCAAACAGGATCAAATCATTATTAAATAAACATAACCCTCCCTGCAGCAGAATCCTGAAAATCGGAACATCAGGATATTAATTGACTCCAGACTCCTATCTATCTCTTCCCCTCCGTTTCAGAGTCGCTTCCGCTCCGTTTCAGATTCGCTACCACTCCGTCTCAAAGTCGCTTCCGCTTCGTTTCAATACCATATTTAAAACAATCCAGCTTAAACGTATATTCCTTCTGCATTAAAAACACTGTCCCAAATAGAAAAAATCGCAGGGCTGCACCCGAAATACAACACTTCCGGTTAGTATACCGGGATTACGGATATATTTTTTCTTGACAAACTTTTATTAAAAATTTCTCTTAAATATGAAAAAGCGAGTTATTTTTACTGATTTCTTGAAAATCCTGTCAGGCTTGTAATAAAAAAGTACAAACCAGTTGGTTCAGGCGTATATCAAATTCACTGCTTATTCCTGAAACAGACTATGCCATGCTTTATACCCGCTTGACTATAATGGACTTTTCTTCAGATGAAAATTGTCTTCTGCGACTTCTTGATTCATTTTTCCTCCAGGTTATTTACCGGAGGATAGGCCGACATATTTTATACTGTATAAATACCTGTTTTTAATGAAACATTACAATAGAGAACACTGAAATTAAGATCTATTTTTTAACTGAAATATATATTTTTTTTTTAAAATAAACATTTGACATTTAATTGACACATATAGTGAAAATAAAGAGAATGTATATATATATATATTTAACTTTAATAAAACAACATATTACTAATTCACAGGAAAAGCTATTCAAAGACGGCCAGTATACCTCCTTCGTAACAAAAAGCGAAACTGTGGAAAATAATATTATATTTTAACGAGTTTATGATTGTCTCCTTAAAATAGTCTAAACAGATCAAAGGCATGTGACTACGAAAAAACCTTTTACATACAGTTTGGCTGCTTCCGGGATACATTAAAAATAATACAATATCATAGAAAAATGGAGAAAGATTTACAATGATTATTATTGGCGAAAAAATCAACGGTTCAATTCCTTCCGTAGCAAAGGCAATAGCTGAAAAGGATGCGGATTTTATCAGAAATCTTGCCAAAGTACAATCAGAGGCAGGAGCTCATTACATTGATGTATGCGCTTCAACAGATGTAAACATCGAAGTAGAAACACTGAAGTGGCTTATTGACCTGGCTCAGGAGGTCACAGACACACCTTTAGCTGTCGACAGCCCCAGTGCCCAGGCATGCGCTGATGCTTTAAAATTCTGCAAAAAACCCGGCCTCGTAAATTCGGTATCATTAGAGGGGGATAAAGTTGATATAATTTTCCCGATAATAGCAGATACAAAATGGGAATGTGTTGCTCTTTTATGTGACGATACCGGAATTCCCAAAAGTGCGGAAAAACGCCTCGAAGTATTCGCAGGCATTATGGAAAAAGCAAAAGAATATAAAATTGATCCATCCCGTCTGCATATTGATCCCCTGGTAGAAATGCTCTGCACATCGGAAGACGGAATTAAAATGATTGTTGATGTAATTAAAGAAATCAAAGCACAGTATCCTGCCATACATGTAACAGGCGCCGCAAGCAATATCTCATTCAACCTGCCTGTCCGCAAGCTGGTAAACCAGGCGTTTGTAGTCCTTGCAATGAACGCAGGAATGGATAGTGTAATT
>CAZVYR010000192.1:0-7609 GCA_964631555.1 uncultured Leptospirales bacterium | reverse complement strand
GTTATTTTAGCTGAAGTCAGAAAGATGTGGGGTGTGATCGTTGAAGAAGAGGATACCAGGATATTAAAAAGCGGACTCGCTTTCACTGTAATGTCTTCGGAAGACAGGCTCGTTCTCGCGGAATTTATCAAGACAATCAGAAACAAGGAATAATGTTATTGTTCAATAATACCTGGTTATTCCAGGATTCTTTTTTTAGTAAAATATTCTTTTTATTCAGAGCTTTAAACAAAGTTCCGCGGTGTTTATATTCAGTAGTGCTGCCAAAGGCTGTACAACAAAGAACAGAAGCCGGCGGTATTTTTTTGAAATATATTTTGTTCCCCGTGGTTTTACTAATATTGGCTTTCCTGTTATTTTCGCGAAATATATACGCGGATACTGTTACTACTTTTGACTGGTACTGGGTCTTCTATGAGGAGGAGACAAGGGAGAATTACAGCAGTTTTACTATCCGGCCTTTTTTTATGCGGAACGTAAACGGCAGTAAAATTTTCGAGGCTTCCCTGATGCCCCTGGTTTACTGGAAGTACCAGTCTCCGGGGAAATCGGACTGGAAATCGCTTTTCGGCCTGGCAGAGTCCGTTGATTATACTCACAGTAACGGGGTCAGGGATTATGATTTCGGGGTATTTCCTTTTCTGCTTTACGGGAGTTCCGAGGATAGAGCGGATAAATATCTCCATATCTGGCCTTTCGGGGGTACGGTCAAAGGGAAACTTGGCCAGGATAGAATTACGACCTATACTTTCCCGGGATTTCTGCTTTTTTTCGTGTTCCCGCCTTCTTATCCTTTGACATGGACAATGGCAGGGGTATTTGCCGCTTCGCTTATTCCGCTTTATGTAGATTACCGGTCCAGGGATTATAAGGCATTCGGCATCTTATGGCCTGTTATTCAGAGGGGTAAGAGTCCGACAAGGGACGATATTAGAATTATGCCGTTTTACGCGCATAATTATAAAAAGAATACTTATGATAATTATTCTTTTTTAATGATATTTAATTATCAGAGGGTATTTCTTAAGGATGACGAGGAAAGAACCTTTTTTGCTTTCCCCTTTTTCGGAAGGCGATGGAATCTTTCTTCGGTAAGAGGATCGGGTACTCTTCTCTGGCCTTTTTTTTCGTGGGGCTATGATTTGAAGAGGGATTCTTTTGAGCTGAATTTCCCGTGGCCTTTTGTCCAGATCCAGACATGTAAGGACCCGAAGATCAGGAAGCGCATATTCTTCCCCTTCTGGGGTATATATGAGTTCAGGAACAATGAGACTTTTTTTGTTACTCCTCTTTATTTCAGTATAAAAAAGAATACCAGAAATTACAGCTCGGAATATTATATTAATTTTCTTGTGATATGGTACTTTAAGAGGGAATATAATAAAGAGCCAAACCCGGTATACGGTACGTCATGGAGATATTTCAAGATTTGGCCTTTGTTCCAGTATGAGTATGATGACAGGGGAAATGTTTCCTTTAATATGCTCTCACTCCTGCCTTTCAGGGACAGGGAGGGTTATGAGAAGCTGTATCAGCCTTTCTGGACATTGTTCGAATACAGGCGCCTTCAGTCGGGTGAAAAGCGTCTCGGGCTTTTGCTGAGGTTGTATTATCAGCAATGGGGAGAGGATTTTATTAAAGTAAAGATGCCCTTGCTGTTCTCTGTAGGGTTTTTCGCAGGGAGGGCGAACAAGTTAACCTTTCTTGATCATTTTACTTTGTTCTGTTATAATAATGATGAGTACGGCAGGCATATTGGTATGCTTTTTTCGATGTTTTGTTATAATAATGACAGGGACGGGAATTACATCAGGCTGTTCTGGATTCCGGTATCTTTGGGGAAGAATGATGAACGCGTTTCAATAAGCAGTGCCCGGCCCGATGACAATGATGAGGATAGCTCCGGTGACAGCATTGACGTACAATATGGAACTCTGAGCGATGATATCCGGTTAATAAATAATACAAAGGATAGCATTTCAAATAATATAACCCTGTACACAGGAAGAGTGTTTTAATGTTAGTTAATCTGAACCGTCTATTAAAAGAATTCCGGCAGATATTATGGCATATATAATTAAAGGTTTCTCCTTTCTGGGCCAGATGTTACTGGAAGCAATGGATATTTCCGGTTTTACGATACTGCTTCTGGCAAAAGCTACTTTCTATTGTAAAAATGCCCCGAGTAAGTGGCGGGAGATCTTCAAACAGATGTATATAGCAGGGGTAAAAAGCCTGGTGGTTTGCTCACTGGTTGCTGTTTTTATCGGTATGATCCTGACTTTGCAGGCCGGGCTTGAATTGTTGAGATTTCAGCAGCAGGCACTTGTGGGCAACCTGGTAATCACTACCATGACAAGGGAAATGGGGCCGTTGATGACTGGCGTGATCATTATCGCTTCGGTAGGCTCTGCTATGGCTGCTGAAATAGCCACCATGAAGGTAAGCGAGGAGATAGATGCCCTGGAAATGATGTCGATAAGCCCGGTTAAATTTCTGGTAATGCCCAGGCTTATAGCGCTTGCTTTTATGCTTCCCATTTCAACTATTTATGTAAATACCCTTGGTACTATAGGCGGCGCTATTGTGGCGTATTTTCAGCTTCATGTTTCTTTTGATACTTATTACAGTCACGTGATTGATTCTTTGCGTTTTAAGGCAACGTATGTCGGACTTTTGAAGGCTCATATTTTCGGGATCATTATAGCAGGGGTAAGCTGTGCGCAGGGGCTCAGGGCTGCGAATGGAGCCATGGGGGTCGGCAGGGCTACAAGATCTACTGTTATTATTTCATTCCTGATGATACTTATTATAGGATATTTTATTACTTCGATTTTTTACGGTAAATAAAAGACTTGTTGCAAAATTGATTTTTCCCAGTCACAAGCAGGGAAAAACTTTATGAATTCAGGAGAAATGCAACAACTCTAAAGATTAAGTAAACATGATAAAACTAGTTGATATTCATAAAACATTTGATAATAAAAAAGTACTGAACGGGATAAGTATCGATATAAAGAAGGGAGAGACTTTTGTTATAATAGGCCAGTCCGGTACCGGGAAGACCGTGACGCTTCGCAATATTGCAGGACTGACTGAGCCTGATTCCGGCGATGTTCTGATTGACGACATAAAGATGAGCGGGGCAAGTACAAGGGTAAAGGAAAAATTGCGGATGAGAATGGGCGTGGTTTTTCAGTCCGGCGCACTGATTAACTGGATGAACGTCAGAGATAATATTTCACTTCCTTTGCGTGAAAACAGGATATATCCTCCTGAAGAGATTGAAAGAATAGTCGACGAAAAGATGGAGATACTTCAGTTGAAGGACGCCGGCAGCAAGATGCCTGCCGATATAAGCGGCGGAATGAAGAAAAGAGCAGCTTTGGCACGGGCGCTTGTTAAAAATCCGGATATTATTTTATACGACGAGCCTACTTCAGGGCTTGACCCTGTAATGTCGCAGCTTATCAATGAATTGATAAGGCAGATGCAGAGGGATTATGGAGTAACATCCGTTGTGGTTACCCACGATATACACAGCGCGTATTATATTGCCGACAGAATAGCCATGCTGTACCAGGGTAATATTATTCAGTGCGATTCTCCCGACAAAATAAGGAACACGGAGAATCCCGTTGTCAGGCAGTTCATTTCAGGAGAATTGAAAGGACCGATTGAAGTGGCATAACCTGCCGGGATTCAGGGGATTATAATTTTAATAGATTTTTCTTCAGAGGTTATTGTAATGAAAAAAATCAAGAACGAAATAATGGTCGGTATATTCTTTTTCGCGGCCCTCGGCATTCTGGGATATTTTACTATAATAATGAGCGAAGATCTTTTTGATACCAGGGAGTATTATAAAATGACTGTCCTTTTCCCGAATGTCGAAGGTCTTGGTAAGTCCGACAGGGTGAAAATAAATGGGGTGGAGTCAGGCATTGTGAAGGATGTCCGGCTTATGAAGGATAATGAAGTTCTGGTTACATTAAAGATGCATATTGATTTTTTGCTTTATGAGAATTATAAGATAAAGATTAAAAACGAGACGGCCCTTGGAGGAAAATACATAAGCATATATCCGGGAACCAAATACGAAGATAACAGGATAATCGCTCTTAAAGAAAACAGGACTAATTTAAGGGGAGAAGGTTCTGGGGATATCTTTGGCGAGATAACTGACTTTATTGCCGAGAACAGGGCTAATATATACAAATCGATCAGGAATATCCGTGATATAACCTCAAAGATCAATACAGGCAAAGGCACTATCGGGAAGCTGGTTAATGAGAACAAGATTTATAATAATACGGATGACCTGGTAAAAGAAGTGCGTGAGACTATAGAAGACAGCAGGGAACAGGCACCGATAACGAGCTTTATAAGGGCTGCCTTACTGGCGTTTTAAATTCAGGCTCGGCCGATAGCTGTATTTTTTGTCCCTGCTATCCGATAATATATTTACATATATAATTTATTAAGGAGGCATGAATGTCACTTTCCAGAAGCAAGATAATCGTGTTTATTTTTTCATGTGCATTTATTTTTAGTTCCTGCGCTTCCAAGAGGCCGGTCATGTATTCCAAAATCAAGATGTCTTCCAATTCCAGTATTGCCGTAATTATTGACTGCCCTAATAATGCAAAGAACGTGGTACTTACTGAGTTTATGAAGAAGAGATTCAAAGTTAAAGCGATAAACGCATCAGATCTTTATACTTTAAGCGATGTTTATGATATTAAGGATTTTAAAAAAGTCGCGAATAAGTCCTCGTTAAGGGATATTGAGGCACTGATGTCCATGGAGAAGACTTATGATAATCTTTACAAGCTGCACGTGTATAATTTCGAGGTAAACAAAGCCGAAATTTTAAAGGAGATGCGGGATAAGTGGGATGTCAATTATTTAATAATCCTGGATCTGAAGGACTGGGAAAAAGTAAGCTGGGGCAGGGCTATTGATCTTAACACTTATGAACTCGTCTGGATTGAGAATTATCCCACCAAGTATAATGATAATGTAGAAACGATCGTAAGTCACTTTATAAGCAGCATTACAGGTTTATAAATGAGATTTTTTAGACAGGTAATATTATTTTTTTATATCTCTGTATGCATATCTTTGCTCGCAAGCAATTTACAGGCAAAGCCTGTAGTCGCTTTTGGATATATGCATAATCTTAAAAATGACCCGGAATTTGGCTACCTGGAAATAATATTATCCAATTCATTTGCTAATTCAATAAACGCGGTATTCGATGTGGATGTGAAGAAACCGCTTCAGCTTGAAAAGGAACTCGCTCAGGAAGGGGATTCTTTAAAAAAAGATTACGAGTTTTTTGACCTGCCTGAATTTATAAAAAAGATTAATTCTGACCTTTTTGTGTTCGGTAGTTTTGAGCCTCTTTCCAATAACCGGATCAAGATCATTTTAAATATATACATGTCGGGCCACAGCGAGATTTTTTCTTTTACAAATATCGGACGTATGGAAACGCAGATCTCAAAGCTGATGGACAGGATAAGTATTGTTATTATTAATTTTATGGGTGAGCATTCTCTTTACAAGACAAGAAAGATATTACCGGGGACCAGGCTTGCGGTTTTAACAAATCTTGAGGGGGCGGAACTGAACAGCTTTTTATTACCTTTTCTTGAGAAGGGGTATCCTGTTATCTGCTTTCAGGCTAATGAACTGCATAATATTGTGGATGATTCCTCTGTTAACAAATTCGATTATATTAAGACTATGAATAATTCTTATGACAGGATTACTGACTGGAGAAAAACAAAATTCGATATAGGTACATGGCATGGGGAAAGGCAGAAAGAATATATTGATTACATGAGAGAAATGTACCGGAAATATGACCAGAATTATGAACTAACCAATAATGCAGCTCTTGACAGGCTTAGCAATATATATGATAACAGGATTGACATATTATTGATAGCTGCCTTTTCGGAAAACAGAAAAACATCCCAGGTACGCGCGGTTGATCTGAGAGGAAAAGAGCTGATATGGATACAATCCAATATAAAAAGCATTGGCCCGGGGAAGGACCGGGTTGCTGATAATGCTGCCAGGATGCTTGAGGCTATGGTAGCTGAGCCTGTTAACCCGTTTAAAAAGCTTGATGAATCTTCTGCTTCGAAATAACACTGTCTTAGCGGTTTTTGCGTATTACCCTCGTCCTTAAAAATCTTGACATTATTTCCGTCTATCCGGTAAATGATCTGGATTGAATTATTTCAATAATCATTATTATACCGATAATCAGACTTGCTGTAAAATTCACATATTTCAGGATAAATGCAGCAAATCTATTATTAGAAAGGAGTATTAAGTGAGATTAAGATTTGCGCCCAGCCCGACCGGGTACATACATATAGGGAATGTCAGAACTGCTGTTTATAATTATATAATATCGAAAAAATATAATGCTGATTTTATACTGCGTATCGAAGATACGGACATGGAAAGAAGCAGCAGGGAATATGAGTCAATGATGATCGAAGACCTGAAATGGATGGGCCTGGAGTGGAAAGAAGGGCCGGACAAAGGCGGAGATTCAGGTCCTTACAGGCAATCCGAGAGATTCGAAATATACAAAGACTATACCAATAAACTCTTACAGAGCGGCAATGCTTATCATTGCTACTGTACCCAGGAAGAGCTCGACGAGATGAGAAAGAAGGCGAGCGCTGAGAACAGGCAGATCGTGTATTCGGGAAGATGCAGGAATCTTTCGGACAAGGAAAAGAAGGAGTTTGAGGCTTCGGGGAGAAAACCGTCGGTCAGATTCAGACTTCCTGAAAATGCAACAATAGAAGTCAGAGATATAATCAAAGGAACTGTAGTCTTTGAGAGCGATAATATAGGCGGGGATTTCATTATTGTCAGGCCTGATGGGGTTCCTGTTTATAATTATATAGTGGTTATCGATGATGCACTTATGAAGATAACTCATGTTATACGCGGGGAAGACCACTTGTCCAATACTCCGAAACAGATACTGGTTGCAAGAGCCCTTGGGTTTGATTCGCCTCAGTATGCACATCACGGGCTGGTGCTCGGCCAGGACAGAAGCAAATTAAGCAAGAGGCACGGGATTACATCGCTGCGCAGTTACAGGGAACAGGGGTATCTGCCGGAAGCCCTGGTCAATTATCTCGCTTCACTCGGCTGGGCTTCGGAAAGCGGCAAAGAGATATTCAGTATTGAGGAGATATCGCGTGAGATCGATATTGACAAGCTGTCCAGCGGCCCGGCAGTTTTTGACTTTCAGAAGCTAAAATGGCTTAACGGGCAGTATCTCAGGGAGTATCCTATTGATAAGGTCACTGATCTTTTTATTCCATATATAAAAGACGCCGGGTATACGCCGGAAGGAATAGATAAAACATGGTTCAAAAATGTAATAACTATACTGCAGGCTAAATGTGAATTATTATCTGATATTAAATCTTTGATCGGTATTTTCCTTGAGAATGTAGTGGAGCCTGATAATGAAACCGATGAATTATTAAATAATACTGAGTCAGGCAAAGTCATTGAGCAGGGATATAATTTTACAAACACCACAAGCGAAGATAATTTTTCATGC
>CAZVYR010000191.1:0-7638 GCA_964631555.1 uncultured Leptospirales bacterium | reverse complement strand
ATTAAAATTAAACTAATTTTGCGATAAGATAAGCTATATTAGCATAAAAAAGTCAGTCAAAATGAGTAAATTATGACAATATTAGTTTTCCTTAATCCTTCTGCGACATCAGGGAAATGATGTCAGCTACTTTTTCCAGGCCGTATTTGTCTACCAGTGATTCCAGTCCTGCTTCAATTTCATCAGGTTTTACACTGTCTTCCGCATCCTCTTCCCTTTCTTCGAGTGTTAATGCGCCTGTTATGCACCATTTAACGCATAAAGGCTGTTCTTCGCCTTCACACATATCGCATTTGAGAGGGAGACCGGAATCAGGTTCTTTGAACAGGCCTCTGGAGGGGCAGGCAGCCCTGCAAAATGTACACTCATCATATTCCTTTCCGTCTATCATATATTTATCCCTGCTCATGCATTCGACAGGTGTGTTGTCACCCGCGTATACAGGGATATATATGTCTTTGATCGGGTCACGGACCAGCCGTATCCGTGATCTTGCCGGATTATTGCTGCTGTATTTCGGTGTCGCATGATAGGCAGAACAGATTACTTCGCAGGCGCGGCAGCCGTTGCATTTATCAACATCGATTTTTATTGTCTTTATTTTTTTCTTTATTTTTTCATCCATAGGGCTTATCACCATGTTCGATTATTTATTTTCAGCAGAGGCTGAAGTTTTTTTAACGGCAGATGCTTCGCCGGCTGCCAGTATACCCCTTTGAAGGAAGTCTTCGGCAACATAGCCCAGCCCTAATTCCCGGAGGGTTTTTTCAGTTGGAACACCGTCATTATTCCATCCTTTGAATTCGTAATATGTATCCAGAAGCTTTTCTTCAAGTTCCGGGAATCTTTTTTTCCAGTGGTCTTCCGGGGGCTTCTCGTCAGCTCTTCGGAGTCCTCTTCTGACGTTTATGGCTCTTACCAGGTTGCGGTTCCTCCTGTATACTTGCTTGAGTTTCTCTTCGTCCATATCTATTCCTGTTGCTGCTGAGATAAGATGCGGATAATTATGTATGTGGTAGGGAGGCTTTAACGGGAATGAAGACAGTCCAGCGCACATACCTAGCGCGTCGTCAATAAAGTGCATCATCTCCTGCCAGTCGACAATGTCGGTGGCTATTTCGGGAGTTGGGTAATATGGATTTGATTTTTCTCCGCGAAACTCCCAGTCCAGCAGATATTGCTTAAATTTTTCATCGGGGATCTGTATCCAGTCTTTTATGAATTCCTCTCTTTCTTCCATCGTCGCGAATGGCGACTGGGGGAACTGGCCTTCGATCTGGGTTATGTTCATCTTTTCGCCTGTGCAGTACATAAGGAAATATACGGGATTCAGCATTCCAAGCTTGAGAGGAAGCTGTTCGTGCTTTTTAATGTTGTTGTGAGCGTACTCTTCCGCGCCTTTGCCGATCTGTTTGGCTGCCCAGTATGTACCGTTGGCGAGAATATCTCCTATTCCTTCGCGCCGGACGATCCTGTCAAGAAGCCAGTAGAATCTGCCTTCGTTATCGGTCGGGCATCCTTCGAAGTCTTTGTCTGTAAGGATGCCGGCTTCATGCAGTTCAACGGCGAACGCCATGACCTGCGGAGTTGAAAATCCGTCAACTCCGTATTCCGTGGCTTTCTGCGCGATTCTGAAAGCGAAATCAAGGTCTTCCACATACGCGGCCATTGTATAGGTAAGCTTTGAGAAGCATTTCATCATGTAGGATGACATTCCGGGCAGGGATATCATTGCTCCGCATTTCATGGGACAGTTGTAGCAGCTTACCAAACGCTTGCGCGCGCTTAACTGGGTATCTTCCCATTTCTTTTCGATCTCGTCGTTCCAGAAGTCTTTTCTGCGGACGCGGGCATTGCCCCACATGAAATTCTCAGTGTGCCACTTCTCATCAGTATGTTTCATTTCCTGAGGAGACCCAAGTCCCTGTAATATTGTCATTACATTCGGGATAGGCCTTTCTTCGCGGAATTTTATATATTCAAGGACTTCATCGCAAAGTTTGAGAAATTCGGCAGGCTTGGCAATATTGATATCCTTTGTTCCTCTTACGGCTATTGCTTTTATCTTTTTGTCTCCCATTACTGCGCCGACTCCCAGCCGGCTGGCACTTGAGCGCCCCTGTTCGATGGACGCCACATATACCCTGTTCTCGCCTGCAAGGCCTATTGCCGCTACCTGGGCTTCAGGCTCATTCAGCTCTTTTTTTATGAGTTCCTGGGTTTCAACCGCGCCTTTGCCGCGGAGATGGGCAGCGTCGCGTATTTCCACTTTATCATTGTTTATCCATATATACACAAGGTCAGGGGACTTGCCGCGAAAGATCAGTTTATCGTAGCCTGCAAATTTGAGCTCGGGCGCGAATACGCCTCCCATCATTGAATAGGCCATGAACAGTGTTTGAGGCGAATAGGTTGTTACTATAGTGCGGTTTGCGCCAGGGGCGGGTGTGGAACAAAGAAGGCCGGTGCTGAATATCAGTAAATTATCCGGTGAAAAGGGGTCGGCATCAGCAGGAACCCTGTCCCATAACAGTTTGGCGTTTGTCCCCAGTCCTCCTAAATATAGTTCGGTGTCTGCCGGATTGGTTTCCACCCGTTCAATACTTCCCCGTGTCAAATCAATTTCCAAATTAAATCCTGTTTCTGCATATCTCATTTTTCCCTCCTTAAAGATTCTCTGAATTCATACACTGCTTTCTGTTTATTAATGACAGCATGTACTTTAGCAAAGGATAACTTCCATTGAAAGAACTTCATTTGCCGGGCACAGGTTATTTTTGCTGAAAGTGCTGATGTATTTTTTGATAAGTTAAATGATATGAATTCAGGGATTGTAAGCTCTTAAATCTGTATTATACAATTACTCTCTCTGATGATAAATCATTATTTATAAATTTAACCCCAATTTAGTTACAATATAGCTATATAGTAACTATGCGTCAAGAAAAAAGCAGGCTTTTATATACGGCTTTGAAACGGAGGGGAACCCTTCGACAAGCTCGGGGAACGGAAGCAAGTTCCAGGTTGAAGGTTCAAAGTTCCAGGTTATCTCAGGTTATGGGAGAGACGGATTGTTATTATAAATGACTTTTAACTTCAAACCTGGAACTGCTTTTTAATAATTATACTGCAGGTTTTATTCTTTCATTCGGATTTGAAATCTTCCGAAAAAATATATATACCGGTTGTTGTTAAATACGATTTCCGGAATTACCTGATATAAAATAAATACAAATTCATAAGCCTGTTATTAAAAATTCAGACTGGCCGGATAATTATAGTTCAGAGAATTCTTTTGCAATAAATAATTCTGTTAACAGGCAGGGGAGCTTAAATGAAACATGTTACAAAAATGATACTGGTTGTCCTCTTATTTTCATGTGCACCGGGTAAAGAGCTGACTATTTCATCTCTCAATACGGATGAACTATCTTCGCGGCAGGATAATGACCTGGCTGCTGTCAGGATTTACAGGAAGGGCTTGAGGTCGATCTTAATTGACATGAAGAAAAGGCCGAAGCTGTTTCCGGCCCGGAAAAGAACAACTGCAAGGATGTTCAACAGAGATGATAAGCAGGAGCTCATGTCAATATGGATGAGCGTGCTTGATTATTATTATGCTCTTGATTCGCTTGACAGGTTCCACAGGGATTTCGAAAAGCTGTCAGGATCGGTCGCGTCAAAGTCGTATCATATTTCAAGGTCTGCTTTTTACACGAAATACAGGTTTGCACTGGAGTTTTTATCATTAGCGGGCAATGACCCGACGTTTGATGTAATATACAATGAGGAATTGCCTGAACTCGGGCTTCCGGGAAAGACTTACGAGGGATTTAAGTACAGGTATTTAAATGTATTCCGTGCCACGGAATTCGCGGCATTTGAAGCTATAGCCGGGACATTTAAATCTCTGCCGGATAAAGAATTATCGAAGGAGACGGAAAGTGACGGTAAATATATATGGGAATTCGGCAAGGGAAAGGGAGAGGCAATGACTGCTGCCAATGGATTAAATATACTGAAGGGTGTCGGGAAAGAAACGTGGTTCCCTGTGCAGAAAGGTGTAGCGGATATGATGGGCGATATAAAAGTATACAGGCAGCATAAGTACCTTATCTCATACGACCAGATAGAAGAGATGGGAAAAGACCTGCAGCCCGGCGATATATTGCTGGAGAGAAGGGAGTGGTATCTATCTAACATAGGAATGCCGGGTTTCTGGACACATGCTGCCCTGTATATAGGAACGCCTGAAGAAAGAAAAGCATTCTTTGACGATCCGTCTGTAAAAGAGTGGCTCGCGAAGAAGGGGGCGGGGGACAGCGAAGAATATCTTTCCAGGGTTTATAAAGAGGCGTACGCAAGGAGCGTTCGGCCTGATGAAGGAAGAATACCGAAGATCGTTGAAGCAATAGGCGAGGGAGTGCTTTTTACGACTCTGGAGTACTCGGCGCATTGTGATTCGCTCGCGGTTCTTCGGCCGAGGTTGTCAAAGAAAGACAGGCTGGCGGCTATTGCGCGCGGTTTTAAGTACAGCGGACGTCCTTATGATTTTGATTTTGATTTTCTTACGGACGCTACTCTTGTCTGCACTGAGCTGGTTTACAAGGCGTACGAGAAGACGGCTGAAACGGCCGGGTTGTCGTTCAAACTTCAGAAGATTCTCGGGAAGCTGCTGTTGTCTGCGAATGATATTGCTGTGGAATATGATAAAGAATATAATACGAACAAGCAGGATATGGACTTCGTATTGTTTTACGACGGTTTCGAGAAAAGCAGGGATGCAAAAAGGTCGGATGAAAAAGAGTTTCGAGCGAGCTGGAAACGGCCCAAGTGGCATGTACTTGTTCAGGAATAAGCTTCTTCAGCGAGCCGGGAAGAGCAAAAAAAGATTTGCTTATTATTATTTATAAGATTAAATAGCAGGTATAATGAGTATGATCGTAAGAGGGGAATTTTGTTTTCGTCGGCAGCCGGCCGTTCATTGTGCCGGCAAGGAATAATTAATTAAAAAGGAGGAGCCTTCGATGAATGATACAAAGACAATGGTTGAAAAGCAAAGATCTTTTTTTAAAAGCGGCAGAACAAAGGAAGTTGATTTCCGCAGGGAGCAGCTCAGGATTTTAAGAAAAGCGATTATCCGGAATGAGGCGGCAATATCGAATGCCCTGAAAGAGGATTTGAACAAGTCTCCTTTCGAAGCTTATGCGACTGAGATCGGGATTATACTGGATGAATTAAAACATGTTCTAAAGCATGTTTCCTCATGGGCAAAGCCTGAAAGTGTAAGAACACCTATAGTGCATTTTTTATCATCGAGCCGGATATTTAAGGAGCCTTACGGGCTTGTGCTGATCATGTCGCCGTGGAATTATCCTTTCCAGTTGACGATGGCTCCGCTGCTGGGTTCTATAGCTGCAGGGAATTGTTCTATCATTAAGCCTTCGGCTTATTCGCCCAATACAGCGGAGATCATTGAAAAGATAATTAAAGAGAGTTTCGATGAATCATATATTACTGTTATACAGGGCGGAAGGAATGCCAACAGGTCGCTGCTTGATGAGAAATTCGATTATATCTTTTTCACTGGCAGCGTGTCTGTGGGCAAGACTGTAATGGAAGCTGCATCAAAGCATCTGACGCCTGTGACACTGGAACTGGGCGGGAAGAGCCCGTGTATTGTTCTTGATGACGTGAATGTAGGCCTTGCTGCCAGAAGGATTGTCTGGGGCAAGCTCCTGAATGCTGGGCAGACATGCATTGCGCCGGATTACATACTGGTTCAGCGGAAGGTGAAGGATGAACTTGCTGCGGAGATGGGAAAGCAGATCACACGGTTTTACGGCAAAGACCCATGCAGCAACCCGGAGTATCCGAAGATCATCAATGATAAGCATTTTAAAAGGCTCCTGAATTTAATGAAAAGCGGCAATATTGTTTTCGGCGGAGAGTCGGACAAAGAGTCCGGGAAAATATGCCCAACGATCATAGACGGCGTTACCTGGAAGAGTCCCATAATGCAGGAGGAGATATTCGGGCCGCTTTTGCCTGTGCTGGAGTTTGATAACCTGGATGAAGCTGTCTCGCAGGTAAATGAGCATCCCAAGCCGCTGGCATTGTATTTGTTTACGAATAATAAGAAGAACCAGCAGTACGTTCTCAACAGCACTTCGTTCGGCGGAGGGTGCATTAATGATACTATTGTTCACCTGGCTACCTCGAACATGCCGTTCGGAGGCGTCGGGAACAGCGGTATGGGCGCGTATCACGGCAAGGCGAGTTTTGATACATTCTCTCATAAGAAAAGTATCTTAAAGAAATCGAATCTTATTGATATACCGCTCAGGTATCCGCCATATAAGAATCATTTAAAGCTGTTAAAAAAGATGATGGGGTAAAGGTGTGTGGGGGGCTTTTCTGATAATTAAGCTGATATAAGTGCTTAATAATAAAGCGTCAAAATTATTGACAGGACACATTTATTTGTTTATATTCCGTAAAAGTCGGGGTAACTATTATGAAAGATGAGCAATTACTTGAAAGGATCGTGATCAATACAAAAGTTAAGACAGGGAAACCTGTTATCCGCGGGACTCGCCTTACTGTCGATTTTATTCTCAATCTTCTGGCACATGGAAGCACTATAGATGAAATTATGAATGAGTATAAAGGCCTGACACCTGAAGATATTCAGGCATGTTTTTTATTCGCAACCCGGTTTCTGGAGAATAGTGAATTTATGCCATTAAATATGGAAGTTTAATAATGCGATTCATTGTGGATGAGTGCACCGGGCCGGTTGTTGCTGAATGGTTACGCAAACAGAATCATGAAGTATTTTCTATATTTGAAAATGCAAGAGGCATGGAAGATGAGGAGATTATCAGCAAAGCAATTGATGAAAACTGGATATTAATAACTAATGATAAGGATTTTGGAGAGAAAGTATTCAGAGACGGTAAACTTCATAATGGCATCATTTTGCTCCGACTTCAAGATGAAAGACCTTCCACAAAAATCGCTGTGTTAAATCAACTCTTTAGATTGTATTTTAAGAATCTGCCAGGATCGTTTGTTGTTGTTACGGAACAACGCGTTCGTTTTGCACGAATATGAATTATATTTTCTTTCTGGGAGACGAACAGGGAACGAAGGGGAAGAGATTCTAATACGGTTCTGAAAGGTGTGTTGATGAAGTATGATGCGAAGATTGTCGTAGTTTTATCAGGAGGCCCTACGGTTGAAGGGATTGTTGACAAAGTATGACATTTTGCATTTTGCCCCCTATCCCCGAGACTGTGTGAAAAATAATAAAATTCTGCCTCTGGCCCCCATCCCCCAAAGGGGCACCTTCTTGTAAAAAAACAAACATTTCATGTTTTAAAACTCCACAGCCGGTGACCACTCCGGGGGATTATGTCATTCATTATTTTCTCATTATGCAATATACCAATCCCTTAAACAGTCTGTTTAAGGGCCTGTTTTGAGATATTTTCATGGGTGTCGGCGCTTTTTAAGGATTATTTTTTACCCTGGATCGCGTTTTTTCCCCGGAGAAGCGGGATTTAGCCTGTTTGCTTTCCTTTTCGTATTTGAAACGGAGTGGATTCGCTCAGGGAGCGGAGACAGGTTAAAAGT
>CAZVYR010000190.1:0-7641 GCA_964631555.1 uncultured Leptospirales bacterium | reverse complement strand
GCAAGCACAGTATTAAAAAGCGGGTAGCGCAGTCTTATCCCCTGCCCGTACAATCCGTACCAACTCGACTCACCGCTCCCGCGCAGGGAAAGCCCTCCCGAATTATCAACTACTATAAGAGAAAACCCGTGTGAAGACTTGATATCCTGAAACGATTTACGGTCATCGCTGTTAAGTGGATCCCCGGTTGCGCCTTCAGCAACGAGTGAAACCTGGAGTCCATTGTGTTTCCATCCTGCTTCGAATTCCCAAAGCCCTGCTGAAATGCGCGTTTTTCCAAACGAACTTGTATCATTAGGCCTTGTTTTAATATAACCTGTATTCAGAATGCCGCCCAGTGAAAGAAAAAAGTAACCCAGGTTCAGCTTATTATGCATGCCTATCCAGTTAAGTGAAGATTCCCTCCCGTCAATTGCATTCCCAGTGTCTTCATATTTCGTGTATTTATCATACTCATATACATAATAGATCCGTACTACCAGGTTTTTTAAAAAGGCGAACTCGTTATTGATTATGAATATATTATCATCGGAATAATCGGGATTATCGCTTACATCGCTGTACCCGCTGTCCGCATTATCAAAAGCACGTATTACGGAAAGCTCCAGTTTCAGTCTCTTACTGAACAAGTCTTGCTGATAGCGGATACCTGTACCATCCCTTGCGAGAATGTATCCCCCCTGCAGGCTGAACGGCATCAGGCCGGCGGATATCTCAATATTACCGGAAGGCCTGAAAACAGCGTAAACATCTCTCGTGACAAGATTGGTGCCCGCGTTCCCAAGCGAAAAATCGTCCTGCCCGAAATTCGCGCTAACATCGAAGACAGTACGCACCTCCACATCCGGGGCTGCGTTTATATTTATCCTGTTCCTGAGAAAAAGATCCTCAAAATATACTGTATTATATGAATCCGAAGCCGGGAAATAGTCCGGCACCTTTACATTGCTGCCTGTATACCACGCACGCATGATCAGGAAGCCGGACAGACTCAGCTTATCCGTCAAAGTCCCGGGCTGCTCCGCCTTAGCATCATAAGCGTAAAAACCGGCGAAAAACACGAGTATCAAAACAATCCTGCAGCTTTTCTTCATTATATCTTATTATATCTTCTTATATTAATTTATATTTATTCATATCTTTTTACAAAAGATCTTTCAGTGACCTTCATGCATACATTATTACTTAGTGCTGAAATTATTCATCCATTCTTCAATAAGACCCAGCCTGCCAAGTTCGGAGACAAAGAGATCAGCCTGATTCTTCAGGAGCGTATCCCCGAACGGCAGTCCTATACATAAATACTCTTTCTGTCTACCTCCCTGCAGCAGCCGGTAAGAACCGCGAAAGCGGGCATTTGTCGAATAAAGATACTGCAAATAAAGAGAATCATGGACAAAGCCGTCAACCTTCCCCTTCTCGAGCGCCTCTATACCCTCTTCATTCGAATTTACTATCACTCTGGCCATTCCCTGAAAATGTTCCTCTAATAATGTCTCATACACGCTCCCTTTCTTTACTGCAAGCGTTAGGCGAGTCAGTGTTTCAAGGTCCCATATAGTGCTGACAGGGCTTTCCTCAAACTCGTTCCCAAAGCTCCTCTGCGGCAAAACACGGGCATTCACAAGAACACCAGGGCTTACTGTAAGATACGGGTCGGAAAACCAGATCTTTGCCCCGCGCTTAAGACTTCGTGAAAAACCGGCGATCACAATATCAACTCTGTTATTTTCAATAGCCTCAACATACTCCGAAACACTCAACGGAACCATAACAACCTTAATGCCGAGAAATTCTCCCAGCTTCCGTGCCATCATTATTTCAACACCTTTTTCTCCGGCGTTGAAATTAAGCGGCGGATATTGAAGCGAAATACCGATACGGATCTCTTTTTTCTTCATTATCTTAGCATACACGTCAGCAGCTTCCACCCCTTCCCGGAACGCAATTAGGGAAAAAACGCATATTACAATAATCTTTAAAATAAAATTCTTCAAATTAACTGCTCCGTATAATATTTTCAATAATCCGACAATAAAACCTTCTTTTTTATTAAGAGTTTTATGATCTTATGTCAAGATGAAAAGACATACTTTTATGCTGTATGATGAGGAATTACAGAAAAAATGATGATGATTTTGGAAAACCTTCCGGCCGGTTATCCAGTTTTATAAATCGATTTTTATTTTACTTAACATTAAGAAAACAAAAAACTTTTTTATCAAATAGAATTTTTTTTACAATAGAGTAAAATTCTATTGACTTTTTAAATAACTTACTAAAGATGAATTCCAATAAAAAGTTACAAAAGACGAAAAGAGAAAAAAAGTCTGGCAGCTAACTTATAAGAGCACCATCCAACCATCGCATATTCCAGAACTAATACACTTCTAACATTTTTTACTGAACTCAGTAGTCTTTAAAGGTACGTAATTACTTACTGTTATTCTTTTGACAAAGGCGACTCTGAAAAAGACATGCGCCTGGATCTTGTCAACACGTATCGTTACGCGATACATATCTAAAGAAAGGAGGAAGTAAAAATGAAAAAAGTTATTATTCCGCTTATTCTTGCAGTTATGATTGGCCTTGCCTTTATCGGTTGTAAAAAGCAGGTAGCCGAAGGCACCCTGGTGATCGGCACAGCTAACTTCAGTTATGAATCAATGGACCCCATCTATTATGAATCATTCTGGGGATTCGCAATGTATGATCCGCTGATCACTTTTGATGCGGAAGGAAATTATATCGGGGCAGTAGCCAAAAGCTGGAACTTAAGCCCGGATGGGAAGACATGGACTTTTAAAATTCGCGATGATATTAAATTTCATAACGGAGATCCTCTTACATCTGAAGATGTGGCTTTCACCGTTGTCAGGTTCAGTTCAAAAGAATCCACAAATCCATGGTCTCCTTATTTACGAAATAATTTTAAATCAGTTGAAACCCCTGATCCATATACCTTTGTTTATCATTCCGTAAAACCCGAGCCACAGCTCGCAGTACCTTTCGCCTGGACGCGTATTCTGCCCAAGAATTATATAGAGAAAAACGGAGTAGATTATTTCCGTAAGCATCCCGTAGGTTCAGGACCGTGGAAATTTGTCGAGTTCATATCAAAGACAAAGATGGTAATGGAAGCGAACATGGATTACTGGGGCCAGAAACCCGCATTCAAAAAAGTCGTGGATCTGATGATACCCGAGGAATCCACACGTGTGGCCATGCTGAAACGCGGCGAGATCGACATTGCAGCAGGACTCTCGCTTGACAGAGTCGTTGAACTGAAGAAAGAAGGATGGAGGACACAGGAATTGGGTCTTCCGAGCGTATCGAATCTCAGTTTCCCCGGCACATGGATGACTAAAGGTCCCACCTCGGATATAAGAGTACGAAAGGCAATGTCCTATGCTATAAACCGCCAGGAAATATGCGACACATTCTTCAAAGGCTTAGCCAAGCCTGGCGGCCGATGGTTCATGGAAGAACACGGCTGGGGATGGGACCCGGATTGGAAAGCTGATCCTTATGATCCGGAAAAAGCCAAAGCATTATTAAAAGAAGCCGGGTATCCTGAAAAATTCAGCACACCGGTAGTTAAAATGTTCGCTGCAAGTGGCGGGATAGATCCTGAATTCCAGCAGATTATAGCAGGCTATTGGGAAGCTGTGGGCATTCAGACAAGAATAGAGGTTGTGGATCCCGTAACATGGGGCGGCATGTTCTTTGTCAGGGCAAAAGACGCAAGCCAGCCGCAGGTCGGAGCTGTTTTCTCATGGACATTCCCAGCAGTTTTCAATAATGTCTATCACTGCGCAAATATGTTCAAATCAACTGGAGTTCACAGCACAGGAAACGATCCGAACGCAGATATGCTTTATGATAAAGCGACCCAGGAACTTGATCTTAAGAAAGCAAAACAATACTGGACAGAGTTCCATAACTACGCAAATGGAATGTATGTAAACGTAGGTATCTGCATAATTAAATATCCGGCAATTGTCAGTCCAAAGGTAGGAGAATTTACCACTAATGCTTATATGAGTATTTACGATGCTCTTGCCGGGATAAAGCATAAATAGTAGAGTAGTCAGAAAAAAATTTATCATTTATTATACAAAATTATTTATGGCCATAGCACCGAACTTCACGCTTCGGGATTCCCGGGGAGAGGAAAAGAAGCCTGCCCCGGGATATCACAGCGCATAAAAATTAAATGGGTTCAGCAGAAAAATCGTACCATTGCTTAATCATAGAGAGGGTAATTACAACTATCGGTTGAACAGAATTTCGACCTGCCAAAAAATAAGCTAACTGGTCTTATAACTGTACTTTTATTGATTAAGAATGATCTTATTATGTAATCTCAAACGTGTCAAACTGTGTGCCAGTCGCACAAATAATAACTATCACAACTGTGCTTTGTACAATAACACAAGCATCAGAGCAATCGCACTGTATAAAGTCCAAATATAAATCCGGGGAATGAATTATGGGGCGTTTTATTTTAATTAGATTACTTCAAACAATTGTAGCCCTTTTTGGTATAATAACATTGGTTTTCATTCTTGTCCGTGCATCCGGTGACCCGACAATGCTGATGAGATCAAGCGTATCTACTGAAGAAGACATTGCAAATATTAAGATACAGCTTGGTCTGGATAAATCACAGCCTGAGCAATACTGGATTTACTTAAAAAATCTGGTAAAGGGCGATTTGGGCGATTCTCTTATTTTCAGGCGGCCAGTCTCGGAGATGATCGGGGAAGCACTGCCCAATTCATTAAAGCTGGGCGTTTCGTCATTCATTATTAGTATGATACTTGCTTTTGTGCTTGGAGTTCTGGCAGCAACCAAACGAGACAGCCTGCTGGACAATGGAGTGAAATTTCTCGCAATACTTGGTCAGGCTTTGCCTGATTTTCTGGTCGGCATCATGGCTATTTTCATATTCTCGGTATATTGGCCGATATTGCCGGCTTCAGGTATTGGCAGTGTTGCTAATTATATTCTGCCTGTGGCGACCCTTTCTTTCTTCATATTGCCCGGTGTAATGCGCCTTGTGCGTTCCAGCATGCTTGACGTTCTTGACAGCGAATATATCAAACTCGCGAGAATAAAGGGACTTCCGGAAAGTATCGTTATATGGAAGCATGCACTAAGGAATGCGTTAATAGCTCCTCTTACAACTGCGGGTATGCTGCTTGCATTAATAATCAGCGGCGCTGTAGTTATAGAGACAGTTTTCAATATACCGGGTATCGGGAGGCTGAGCATAGAAGCCATGACAGCGCGGGATTTCCCTGTAGTACAGGGAGTAACATTGATAGTATCGGCAGCCATTCTTCTGCTAAACCTCATAGTTGATATCTTGTACGCGTATGTTGATCCGCAGATCAGATACCAGCGTTCATAAGGACCTAAAAATGAACAGCACAAATAACATTAACGAGGAAAAGATTGAGAGAAGTATAAAGGCCAAACGGATAGCTTTGCGCATAACATTCATTGTCCCTGTGACGGTGCTTGCCCTGCTCGTAATTACAGCGCTGTTTGCTCCTATCCTTTCTCCTCATCCTCCGAATGAGATATCTTTGCGTGAAAGGCTTCTTCCGCCGGCCTTTATTGATGGCGGCAGTACAAGCCATCTGCTGGGGACAGACTCGCTTGGCAGAGATATATTGAGCCGTCTGATATTCGGTGCGAGGATATCCCTGAGCTTTTCAATTCTGGTTATATTTATTACAGGCAGTATCGGAACAATCCTTGGGATAATTGCAGGGTATATCGGAGGCCGCATAGACAGCCTATTAATGCGTATCACGGATATCAGCTTATCCATCCCCGGTATTTTAATCGCGCTGCTCCTTGCGGTAAGTTTAGGCCCATCGTTTAAGACAGTAGTGATAGCTGTATCTATGCTGGGATGGGCTCCCTATGCCCGACTTATACGAGGGGAGACGCTTAAACTCCGTGAAGTGGATTTTGTGGCACAAGCGCGAATAATCGGCAGTTCTCCTGTAAGGATCATGATAAAACATATTTTCCCGAATGTTATTAATTCTCTGATAATTATTTCGACAATGTCGATAGGCCTTATGATCATTGTTGAAGCCACCCTGAGTTATCTCGGAGCAGGCATCCCGCCGCCAAATCCCTCATGGGGAGCTATGGTGGCAGACGGCAGGAACCTGATAGAACAAGCGTGGTGGATATCGATTTTCCCGGGATTCTCTATCGGCCTTGTTGTTTTATCCGGTAACTATTTAGGCGACTGGATACGCGATAAACTTGATCCGAGACTCAGGCGGTTATAATGAATACTATTATTCTGCAGGTTGAAGACCTGCACACATCTTTCTATACCCGGAAAGGCGTTGTAAAGGCGGTTGACGGCGTCAGCTTCCATGTTAACCAGGGAGAGACTTTCGGCATAGTCGGTGAATCAGGATGCGGGAAAACCGTAACAGGTATGTCTATCCTTCGGCTGCTTCCCGAACCCGCAGGTAGGATTGTAGGCGGGAAAATTATCCTGGACGGGGTAAATCTCCTTGAGCTGGACAAGAAGCAAATGAGAGAGTACCGCGGCTGTATGGTCTCAATGATACTTCAGGATCCCATGACTTCTCTTAATCCTGTATATACTATAGGTGACCAGGTAGCTGAGTCGGTTCGATTGCACCAGAACCTGCCTGAAGATAAGATTGAGGAAGAGGTCATTTCCGCATTAAAGCTATTACAGATACATTCGCCTGAGACAATTCTCAACTGCCACCCTTTTCAGTTAAGCGGAGGTATGCGACAGCGAATAGTCGGAGCTATTGCGATGAGCTGCCATCCTCGTTTACTGATAGCGGACGAACCTACGACAGCGCTTGATGCTACTATCCAGGCCCAGTATATTGCTCTCTTTAAAGACGTGCAGAAAAAAACAAATGTATCGATTATTTTTATTACTCATGATTTCGGGGTAGTGGCAAATATGTGCCACAGGGTCGGTGTAATGTATGCCGGCAAGATCGTGGAGACAGCTTCGACGTCGAAGTTATTCAAAGACCCCAAACATCCTTATACCAGCGCACTGATCAATTCTGTGCCCACACTTGACCGCAAGGATGACAGGCTGTATTCGATAGAAGGCCAGCCTCCGTCAATGATAGACTTGCCCCCGGGATGCAGGTTTTTTGACCGATGTTCAAAGGCAATGGATATTTGCAGCAAAGAGGAACCTCCGGAAGTCAAGATCGATGAAAATCATACAGTTTCATGCTGGAGAGTACAATAGCCTATGGCAGATATTTTAGTTGAAGTCCGCAATTTGGTCAAGCATTACCCTGTTACAAAGGGATTTCTGAGGCATACGTACGCCTGGGTAAGGGCAGTTGACGATATATCATTTAATATAGAGAACGGCAAAACATTGAGCCTGGTGGGAGAATCAGGAGCAGGCAAAACAACCACAGCCAAGACACTGCTGCTGCTGGAGAGAGCTACTTCCGGGTCAATTCTTTTTGAAGGAAAGGACATCAATAAAATGTCCAGGTCCAGGCTTCAGAATGAGTACAGGCCGAGGGTACAGGCAGTGCAGCAGAATCCGTGGAGTTCCATGAATCCCAGGATGCGCGTAAGGGATATTATCGC
>CAZVYR010000189.1:0-7676 GCA_964631555.1 uncultured Leptospirales bacterium | reverse complement strand
GTGATTTCAAGCTTGTCCGTATATTCCTGGTCAAAACCGTATTCTCCCTGGAAATCAAATTTGCCTTTTCTGCCAACCAGTTTAACAACATCCGCTTTATCTGAAATAGTCTCGAAGGATGCTTCACCGTCGCTTTTCTTTACCAGACGTGTAATATTCTTCTCCGCAATTCTTTCTCTCACATCATTCGGAACAGGATCTATCATATTGTTGCCATCAGCTATCCTGTCAAAAGCATTGTCATCGAATACTTTAAAACGCTCTCCCGGCAATCCCAGGGAAACCCCGGATATAACTACTTTCTCTAGTTTTATATTGTATTTTTCCATCTCCCTTTTATAATAAAGGGCATCCTTTAACTGATCCTTTATAAGATCTTCACTCTTCCTGGAATATATGTCCAGAATATCCTGAACTAATTCCTTCTGCCTGGATTGAAAACCCTGAAGAAGTTCATCAACAGGGATATTTGATAGTGAATTATTATTCTGCATTAAGTTACTCATATCCGGTTTTTGGGATACTTTTTCATTTCCGATAACCGCGGACGAACTCGTTATGATTCTTTCAGGCTTGCCAAGAAATTTATCCCTTAACCGCCATTCAGGATCATTCTTTTGGGTGCCTTGCTCATCAGTCCCGTTCCAGTCAACATCAAAACCCTGAGTGGACATTGCAGCAAGGGCATCATTTAATGTACCGATACCGCCTCTTTTAGGATGGTTGGTTGCCATTGCAAGATGCGGCCTTTTATCGAGTATATTCAGCACAAACGAAGTGAGTGTTCTCTTAGGACCTGCTTCAACAAAAACATTTACTCCGTCCGCGTACATTCTCTCAACCTGCTTTATAAATTCCACAGGACTTGCGATATGTTTTTCAAGGATATCAATAATTGCTTCTCTTACATTTTCTCCTCTCGGATAGTAATCACCGGTAAGATTGGATACTATGTCAATTTTTGGACTATTGATTGTTAAGCTCTCAATTACCTTTCTGTATGGCCCGCAAGCAGGAGCCACTATCTTTGAGTGGAAAGCATGCGATACGCGTATCTCCTGAGCGGGTATGCCTTCAGCCTCGCATCGTTTAAGTACTTCTTTAATTGACGGAGAATCTCCGGCTACCACTGTCTGCGAGTTACAATTTTTGTTCGCTATTATGATATATCCAGGTATGCTTTTCAGCAACTGCTCAGTCTTTTCGACAGGAGCTGGTACACTGGCCATCTTCCCGACATCATCCCATTTGACTTTAGAGATTTCACGTCCTCTGGCTGAGACTGCATACAACGCATCTCTAAAAGTCATAACTTCCGCCGCTATAAGAGCGCCATATTCACCAAGACTGTGACCTACTACTACGTCCGGATTTATTCCGTAGCTTCTCAATAGTCTGAACATGGCATAATTCGCAGTCAATACACCAGGCTGTGTGATTTCTGTCTGTCTTAATTGATATTCGGTTGCGTCGATTTCTTCCTTTGTCGCGTCATCATGTAAAAATATAATTTCGGATATTCCTTTGCCTATAATGTCATACATTATTTCATCAGCTTCATGGAACGTATCCCGAACAACGTTATATTTATTATAAAGATCTTTAAGCATATTTGCATACTGGGCTCCCTGACCGGGGAACATAACGCAAACTTTTGATAAGGATTTCTTTTTTTCCAGAAGATTTTCCCCATAAAAGAGTCCTTTGTTTTTCAGAACCATTCTTTTTTTCAGATCATTAAAACCTTCTCTGGCTGCGTCGAATTTATTATTAAAATCATCCAGAGAACCGGCTGACATTCCAAGCCTGTAATCCATTGAATTACTTTCGATATTATAACGTTTTGCAATATCATGAAGACTAATTATCCTGCCTGATGCAATCTCCTTATTTAACTCGTTTAACTTATTATTTATATCCTGCCATGAAGATCCTCCTATGACAACAGGCTCACTTTCCAGCTTCATGTAATTTTCTTTTGAAAGCTCATATCTTCTGTGCGAATAATCGCATATTGTTTTACTGTATTTTACATCCTGCCCATTGTTCATAAGCTGACTATCTCCTGTTTGAAATTCTATCCCGGTATAATAATTACTTTTTTGAGGCATCCCATTATTTCCTGTATCCTCCTCAAGGGCAACATGAAAATTTGTTCCCCCAAATCCAAAAGCACTTGCATTCCCCCTTCTCGGATTACCGTTTATACCCTTAGGCCATTCCTCTGCCTCAGTAATCACTCTAAACGGAATTTTCCCAAATTCGATATTAGGATTGGGAGTATCAAAATTTATTGAAGGAGGTATAATCTTCTTGTTAAGTGCTAACGCAAGCTTTATAATAGAAGCTGATCCGGAAGCAGCCTTTAAATGTCCGATATTTGATTTAATTGATCCAATTCCTATCGAACCGTTTTTAAAATTACCGTTACCCCAAACATTCAATAATCCTTCCATTTCAGCCAAATCACCTACGACTGTAGAAGTGCCGTGGGCTTCTACATATTGTACTGTTTCAGGACCATAACCTGCATTTTCAAAAGCCCTGGAAATGGCAAGAGATTGTCCTTTGGGATTCGGAGCAGTGATGCCCTTACCTTTACCGTCTGCTGCAGCACCAGCGCTGATGATTATCGCATAGATCTTATCACCGTCTCTTCTCGCATCGCTAACTCTTTTAAGAATAAAAATACCGGTGCCCTCACCCATTACAAAACCGTTTGCTTTGGCGTCAAACGGTCTTGATCCATCTCCGGACAATGCGCCTATCTTACTAAACTTAATATACGGGCCAGGGCCCATAAGAAAGTCGGTACCACCGGCAATGGCCATGTCAAAATCACCGCATCTTAATCCTCTTGATGCCTCTTTCAAACTGGCAAGCGATGATGCACAGGCAGCGTCAACAGTGAAACTCGGACCTGTAAGATTCAATGCATTTGAGATTCTTCCTGCAATTACATTTGCCAGTTCGCCCGGCATCGTATCCTCAGTAACTTCAGGAATAGGGCTTTTAACTTTTTTCATTAATTCAGCGATTATCTTATTCTGCATTTCAGGAGCAATCTTTGAGAACTCGGCCGAAGTTCTAAGGCCATTTTCTACATCTCCCATAAATATACGTAAATTTGTATAATCAATCAAATCTCCACCCATTGAGTTACCAAGTATTACCGCTGTTCTGGATCTATCAAAATCCCTGTTGAGATATCCTGCGTCCTGCAGAGCATCACCAGTGGTAAGAAGAGCAAATTTTTGAGCTACATCCATTGACGCAATTACCTTTGGAGGTATCTTATACTTAAGAGTAAGAGTCTGAAAATCTGTTTTATCAACAAATCCACCTATCTTCGAATAGGTTTTATCAGGAGCATTTTTATCCGGATCATAATGAACGGCAGGGTCCCACCTGTCTCCCGGTATTTCTGTGATACAATAGACTTTATTTATAATATTATTCCAGAACTGATCAACCCCATTAGATTTAGGATAATAGCATGCGAGTCCTACAATGGCTATACCTTCTTCAGGGATTTGTTTGCTATTCTTTGACATTTACACTCTCCGACTTTATATTCTTGTGATATTTTAATTGCAAATTAATTAGACTGACAGGTCAGTTCAATACTAATTTTTTACGAAAGGAATATACATGAAAAGTCAATCTCATGTCAAGCGAATTATAATAATTTATTATATTATTTTATGAACAATTTAGAAGTTATTGTACAATTTCCATGCCATCTTTTAGATATTTCTGTGCCAGATCCACATATAATTGTTTGCCATAACTCCAGAAATCTATATCCTTTGAAGTAATATCTCTTATTATTTTTACAGGATTGCCGGCTGCAACGATTCTTGATGGCAACTCCTGTTTTTGCTTAACAATACCGCCCTCTGCTATTATTGTCCATTCACCAACTGCTGACATAATACTAAGAACAGCTCCCATACCAATAACAGCATAATTACCAATCTCCCTGCTATGAATGATCGCGCCGTGTCCGATTGTAACGCTCTCACCAATCTTGCTAAGCTCATTGGGCGGGGCGTGAACGACAACGCCCTCTTCGACAGCACTTCCTCTTCCGATTTCAATTCTGCCATAGTCACCTCTTAAAATAACACCATGACCTATATAACAGTGATCACCGATCAATACATCACCTATTACAGATGCAAGCTCACTTACATAACTGTTTTTCCCCACAGAGGGCCTTTTACCATCGAATTTATATAGCATGATACGATTCCTTTTAAAGAAATATATACTTGAAAATCCTGAACCATATTTTTGAATGAAACTAAAATATTACAAATAGAAAATGCTTTTTCTTATTTTATATTAGGGACATAGTTTCAAAATGAATATTAAATCATTATACTCTCTTATTCTAATAATTTTATTCTTTTTAACAAACTGCTCACACTGTACATCCAACTATAAAATCAATAGAGATATTATTCCAACAGAAACATACAATACAAGACTCTTTGAAGAGAACTGCGGCGGATATTTTGTTGGCCGCAATTTTGAAATCTTTATTGAAGAAGTAAAAGATGAACAGTGGAACTCCATATTGGAGAATAATATCTTTCTTAATAGAAATACAAAATATCAATACAACGGGATACCAAAACTTCTTTTTTTTAAAATTGTATTAATAAACACAGGGGACATACCGGTTGAGATTGACGGAATAGAATTACAGAATTATAATAATGTATTCAAAAATATAACAGCCGGTTATTTAAAGGAAAAATATAAGCAATATTCTGTAATAAATTTTGACACACTGCTCGGACTGTCAAAACTTGATAATGACGAGCCATGTTTGAAGGATATAGATTTTAAAACTGATTTAAAAAAATATAAAGGGAAATCAATAAATCCCGGAGACAAAGTAATCACATTCATTGCCTTCAACCGGCTTCCAGCTCAGATCAGGCAATTTAATATTCTTATTTCAGTAAAATCGGAATTGATTCAAAAAATAGCCACCTTCAAATTATTACGTTTTGAATACAGGTCGAATGATAAATATTTTATCAAGAAAAAGACCACTGATTCAGATCTATAGAATACATTACTTTTTCACATGATTTTTTAGAAAGGATTTGCATAAATCCTAAAGGAATGCGATTTTTGTCCATTATTTTTATGTAGTACCAATTGAACTAACGGAGGACCTTTATGCCAAGGCTTTTCATTGCGCTTCCACTTAATTTAGACTCTTCACAGAAAAGAACAATTGAGCCTGTATATTCATATCTTAATAAACATAACAAAGAGTTGAAAGTTATATCACCTGAAAATTATCACATTACTTTAAAATTTCTTGGTGAATGTAGTGACAAAGTCGCAAAAAGAGTAGAGGATGATTTTGAACAAATTACAAAATTAAATAAAATTGTATCATTCAGCCTGTCCGGGATGGGAGTATTTCCTGACTTAAAAGATATCAGTGTGCTCTGGGCAGGTATCAGGACTGATGAAACGTTAATCAATAAATTAAATCAGAATATAGAAGACTTCGCATATAATTTCGGATTTAAAAAAGAGAAAAGAAAATTCCTCCCTCACCTCACTCTTGCCAGGGTAAGGAAAGGAAAAAAAATAAATATCAACCTGAGACAATACATTGTTGAAAACAAAGAGTCATTTTTCTTCCAGTCTGCATTTACCAGGATAGTGCTTTTTTCATCCAATCTTACCCAGGAAGGCCCGGAATATACAGAAATAAAATCATTGGAATTTAAAACAGAAACAGACGATTTATATGATTTATAACATTATCTCTTTGCCGGATATCCTGTAATTTCCCTGATATCCATGTAAAGAGGTTTAAGCTTTTTATAGATTTTCAGATATACCTTTTCATATAACTTTTCATATATATCACGGACATCCGTTTCCGGATGAAATACATCTGTTATACGGGTCATACCATGAACAGCGCTTTGAAAATCCGGGAACAATTTCAAGCCCACAGCAGCGTCTATAGCAGCTCCCAATGCCGATGTTTCGTAAGTATGAGGTCTTTCGACCGGCATATCGAATACATCCGCGGTAATCTGCATAGCTGCCGGACTCTGCGAGCCCCCGCCTGATACACGAAGTTTTTCGATCTTTACTTTATTTCTTTTTTCTGTTTTTATTGTTCCCTCTTTTAAGGCATAAGCGAGTCCTTCAATGATGGCTCTGTATATATGAGCCCTTGTGTGTACATCCCCGAACCCGATAATGGCACCCTTTGCCTCAGACCCGGGAACCTTTATACCCGGAGACCAGTAAGGCTGCAAAGTAAGCCCCATTGAACCGGGCGGAATATCTTTTATCAGCTCATCAAACAATACTTCAGGCTCAACATTCCTCTTCCTGGCTATCTCCACCTCCCTTAACCCGAACTCCTTTTTAAACCAGTTGACCATCCAGAATCCGCGATAGATCATTACCTCGGTATTATATGCACCCGGAACAGCGCTTGGGAAAGAAGGAATGAACGGAGTTACTTCCACATATTTATTATTAGTAGTCTCTACCGTAGCTGTTGTACCGTAGCTAATGCATGCAATGTCCGGAGTAAGGCATCCGGAACCCAGAACCTGGCATGCCTGATCAGTGGCAGCCGCAATAAAAGGCAGGCCTTTAGGAATACCGCTTTCCTTTGAAGCTTTCTCCGTAATATTGCCAAGAATCTCTGTTGGTTTAACCAGGGACGGCAGCTTGCTTCTCTCAATGGGAATTCTTTTCCAGTAATTATGGGAATCCGCTGCCCATGTCTGCTTTTTATAATCAAAAGGAACAAAGCCGACCTGGTTAGCTGCAGAGTCTGTGAATTCCCCGGTTAATTTATATGTAAGATATCCTGAGAGGAATAGATACTTATAAGTTTTTTCCCAAATATCCGGCTGATTCTGCCTTATCCAGTTCGCCTCAGCCTCAGTGATGCTATAATTCACAGCATCAAGCAGATTCATCGCCCGCAACACGAGCTTAAGATAAAAAGGCGGCCAGGTTGCCGTGTTCCTTGCCCTTCTCTGATCGAGCCAGACAATGGCAGGTCTCAACGCATTTCCATCCCTGTCAAGATTTATCATTGTATCCCTCTGGCTGGTGAGGGTCACTCCTTTTATCGCGCTCCCGGGCACCCTGCTCGCCTTAAAAAAGTTTCTGCAAGTAGCGCATAGATTTTTCCAATAATATTCCGCGTCCAGTTCTGCCCAGCCCGGATAGTCCGAATAATAAGGCTCAATAGGTGTTTTAACAATTTCCAGAATATTACCTGATAGATTAAAAAGAACTGCTCTTATTGACTGTGTACCAGCATCAATCGAAAGTATGCATTCACTTATCGCTGTTTTTTTCATATTTGCTGTTCCCTTTTTCTAAAAATCAAGTCACTGGTTTAAAATACAGATATTGCTATAATTCCTCTGTTCAGCAGTTAATTATATAATGAAAATCCGGTTAAGTTAAATACAATATTTATAAGTATCAGACATTAATGATTAATACAATCCGGGCAAGAATAATTTGTTATAAATTCCCATACATTCCATAACACTGAATTAATTTAGTCTTAATTCGCTTCCACTCTGTTTCAAAGTCGTATCCCCTACGTTCCAAAGTCGCTTCCACTACGTTTCAAAGTCGTATCCACTACGTTCCAA
>CAZVYR010000188.1:0-7728 GCA_964631555.1 uncultured Leptospirales bacterium | reverse complement strand
CAAAGGCCAGGATGGATTTTACATGTATTGGTGATGCTGTTAATCTTTCGGCCAGACTCTGTTCAAGCGCAGGGGCAGGGGAGATCTTGATATCGAAAGAAATTTATGAGAAGTCGGATAAATCATATAAAGCAAAGAATACGGCTCCGATTACTGTAAAGGGAAAGGTCAAACCTATTCGCATAGTTAAAATCAAGGTATGAAATAGAATAATATTATTGAACGCGCAGGTAACAACGGGTTTTATTAAAAGTACGAATCATGTATTTTGTAATTAAATTTACAGGAGATTTAATATGTTAGTTGTTGGAATATCCGGCAGTCCGAGAAAACAAGGGAACTGCTCAATAATAATAGATAAGGTTGCTTCTCACTTTAGAGAAAAAGGCGCTGATGTTGAGAGTATCAAGCTCAGCGAGATTAAAATAGAACCGTGTATTCATTGCGATTTCTGCAAGACTGATGATTATTGTAACCAGGATGAAAAGGCCAATGAAGTGAATAGTATTCTGGAAAGAGCTGATGCGATCATTGTTGCTACCCCGGTCTATTTTGGCAGTATTACAGGCCAGCTTAAATGTCTTTTTGATAAGACTTTACCAATAAGAAGAAATGGTTTTAAATTAAAAGGCAAGATCGGGGCTGGTATTGCAGTAGGCGGAACAAGAAACGGCGGCCAGGAATTGACCGTTAAGGATATTCATTCATGGATGCTTATTCATGGTATGGTAATTGTCGGAGATAACAGTCATTTCGGAGGTATTGTACATAATCCACTTGCAAAGGATGAGCCGGGAGATATGACTATTGACGGTACACTTCAGGCAGTGTCGGATCTTCTTGCCAGGATTGTAAAAATATAATAAAATATAATAATAATAGGATTTTATGCTGATGAGCAGAAATTTGCAATGTTATATATAATTATATTTTTTTAAGAAATTTTGAATTTCCTCTTATTTTACTTTCTTCCCTTGATTCTTTCTCAAATGTTTAATAATTTTAATAGGTTTGCCCTGAAATAATTTCAGAGAAAGATAATGATTATAAATTTCAATATAATTAGTATTTTTTTTATGTTGTTTCTGATTTCCTTTTTTTATATTTCCACTATTAAAGAAATAACTGACGGGGTTGTTTCAATGAGAGCTGTCTGGTCAGATAAAAATTTTGATTGCGTTATTGGCGCACTTTCTGCAACAATTTATAATGATGTGATATATTTTTTTAGCTGTTATGATCACACTTTGACAACATGTAAAAACGCCCTGTACGAATATAATATAACCGGCGATTCTTCCGTTTTACTGACTCCCTTAACTGCTATCAATGCCCGGCGATCAATGCAGATGATTTCTACTGGCTTAGGGCTTTATGTATATGGCGGCAGAAGTGCTTCGGATTGTCTGGCAGATGTATGGTTCTATTCATTCAGCGATAACAGATGGGATAATGCTGGCAAAGGCCCGGGTAAACGCTGTTCTTACAATGCAATGAAAAATGGGGACGATCTGTTGATATATGCCGGTTATTATGAAGACCATGGTGTAAAAGTGATTAACTCCGAATTATGGTGCTATCTTGTTTCCGAATAATACGGAGCACATAATAGTACTTGTTTATAAAAATATCATCAGGTGGCTGAATTGCGAAAATTATCTCTACTATTATTTGTTTTTTTTATATTTAATAAGACTTTATTCAGCGCATTTGATATTGCAGAAGATAATTTGATGTTCGGTGTATCCGGCGGGAAAAGCATTATAAACGGATATTATAAAGATAAATTAAGGGACGGATACAGCTTCGGATTTTATGCAAATTATTCTTTTTTTACATACAAGTTTTTATTACTAGAAAGCAACTTTTCATATACTGAACTCTCGCTTAAAAACAGTAATTCATCGGAATTCGCATTTTATTGTATCGGAATTGGACCGGTATTATATTTCCCTCTGTGGCGTTATATAGAGCCTTATACTGGGTTATTTGCGAACTTAAATTACGTTGAGTTGACCGCTGTAAAAACTAATAAAAGTGAAAAAGCCTTTAAGCCCGGGATTATGATAAAAGCTGGTTTGAATATTCCGGTATATTCAAGTGTTTCTGCTGATATAGGTATCCGGTATTCGATGAACGAGTTGTCTGGGAAAATATATCAAAATACTGTATTTTTTCTGGGTGCATCCTATAGATTAAATTTTGTAACAGGAGAAACGGTACAGAACGTAACACGACAGATAGAGATAAACGAAGTATATGAAACAGGCTTGAGATATTTCAGGCAGGGAGACGGGCTTAAATCAAAGGAATTTTTTAACCAAGTAATAAAATATGATAAAAGTTATAAAGATGTCAAAGATTATTTGCTTATCATCGAAAAAAACGAGCATAAATATAATAAAGCTTTAGAGTTAATTTCCGAAAACAAATTATTTGAAGCACTTCCTTTGTTGATAGATACTGCCCAATATATTATCCAGGCCCGGGACAAACTAACTGAATTACGCTTAAAGATCTCTGACGAAGAAAAGAAACTGGAAAGACTTGGTATCGATGCCTATTTGCAGGGGGATTATGAAAAATGTATTTTCTATATGAACAGAGTTCAATTAATAAATCCTGAAAATGAATCCGCTAAACTTTATCTTCCCAGGGCGATCCAAAGGTATAATGCATTAAAAAAATTTGAATAAGATTATTATATAAGCTGACGAAATCTTAAATATGAAATTAAAATATAAATTAATAATTATTTTTATAATAATAATAATTGCCGCTAGTCTTCCTCTGTCAATATATATACTTGAAAAAGAAAGCCAGGAAAGGATTGCGCTGCTGATGGATCAGGGGCTCGTCGATAGTGAGATATTATCGCGGTCTGCCCTTAATACCGTTCTGATGAATGGTGGTAATATGGTTGCTTCCAGGGTAGACTCGCGTGAGATGATATCTATTTTTAAACCCCTTATCAACAGAGGTCTGCTTTATGCTGATGCAATTTTTTTCTCCAATAATCCGGTGTACAATGGAATTATTCTGGCAGAGATCAGGGACGAAAGAAAAGTCGATAAAGATTTATATAAATCCGGAAGGATCTCTGAGAAAGAGATCAGCAGGCTGACTTCCCGTAATGTTACTAGCGAGTTTTATTCTGATGAATTTAAAGAGATGGTATATGAAGTTGTTTCCAGGTCTTCAATCCCGGGGGAAAAAACATTTTGTATCGGACGTCTGATATTTTCAAAGACAGATATACTTGAGCCAATGGGAAAAATGCGGAATATTGTAATTGGAGCAACAATTGGCAGCATATTCATCACGATAATTATCGGATTTGTTCTTGGACGTGTTATTTCAGGCCCAATTGAATTTCTTATTAGAGAAGTTGAAATCATAGGAAGCGGAAACCTGGATCACAGGATTGTAACACGGGGTAAAGATGAAATAAGCGTATTGGCAACTACTTTCAATCATCTTGCTCAGATACTGAAGCTTGAAATAAATAATTTGAAAAGTAAAAATATTGAGTTGATTCGGGTTAATAATTTGAAGGATGATTTTCTTGCTAATGTTACGTATGAATTAAGAACACCGCTTTATGGAATGATAGGACTTGCTGAATCACTTATGTCAGGCGTTGCAGGTGAACTGGAAGAGAAAGCTAAATACAATCTTGCCCTGATGATTAACAGCGGGAGAAGGCTGTCCAGTCTGGTCAATGACATACTTGATTATTCCCAGTTGAAACATGAGGATATTGCTTTAAATTTTTCCTCGGTAAACCTTCATTCGATCGTAATGCTAATCATCTCCATTACTGAGCCTTTAATAGAAAATAAAAACCTGGAAATAAAAATAAGTATCGAACCGGAGTCATATTATGTTCTTGCGGATGAAAATCGTCTTCAACAGATATTAATCAATCTTGTAGGTAATGCCATTAAATTTACTGAATCCGGAGAAATAGTAATTACTGCTTTTCCTTCAGAGGAGAATCCTGAAGAAATAATAATTTCCATTAAGGATTCGGGTATCGGTATTGAGCCGGAAGACCAGGACAGGATATTCGAATTGTTCGAGCAGGCTGGGGGTGCGATATCACAATATAAAAAAGGCACCGGCATCGGTCTCTCAATTACCAGGCAATTGATTGAACTGCATGGGGGAAAAATCTGGGTAAATTCCGAGTTGGGTAAAGGATCAAGTTTTTCTTTTACTCTGAAGAAGAGTGATAAGAAGACAATATTTGTAAAGGAAAATAATATTAAGTATCCTATAAGTGTTAAGAGTGATGATGTAATACCGGTCTTTGAAGACCAGATTATTCCAAAAGATGTTGATCCAAAGAACAGGCTTGCTTATAGCAAGGTGATGATAGTTGATGATGAACCTGTTAATTCGCAGATACTTATTAATTATTTGTTTTTAGAAGGCTATATTCTGATACCTGTTGCGAACGGACATGAGGCACTTGATAAAATCGATAAAGGTCAGGTTCCGGATTTGTTGATTATGGATGTAATGCTTCCGCTGATGTCCGGATATGATGTATGCAGGAAAATCAGGGAAAAATATTCTCCAGGAGAATTGCCTATTTTAATGCTGACAGCTAGAAGCACACCTGCAGACCTGATTATTGGATTTGAAGCCGGAACGAATGATTTCCTAACCAAACCTGTAAGCAAAACAGAACTTTTAGCCAGAGTAAACAGCCTTTTGCAATTAAAAAGATCGGTTAAAGATCAAACTGAGCTGAACCTGATTAAACAGGAGATCAGTATTGCCCAGCGTATTCAAAGCAATCTGCTTGAAAACAAGATACCTGATATTGAGGAAGTTTCCCTCGCGATCAGGTATTACCCGATGTACGAGATTGGCGGTGATTTTTATGAAGTATCTGCCATTGATGATAATAAAATTGGTGTATTTATAGCTGATGTTTCAGGTCACGGAATTCCAGCTTCATTTATTTCAGCTATGCTGAAGGTAATTTGCAATTTCTATAGTAAAAGCGCTCAGAATCCGGCTGAATTTTTAGAAAAGATAAATGAGTCAATATATAGTCTTATTGAGGATCAGTTTATAACTGCCTGTTATACAGTTATTGACATTAAGGAGGGTAAGTTTGTCCAGTCAAATGCAGGGCATTGGCCCATCCTGATTTACAGACAGAACACTAATGAGGTGATATCAGATAAAAGTAACAGTAAAATGCCCTTTGGTTGTATACCTGATGAAAAGTATTCGAATCTTGAATTTGATCTTCAGATTAACGATAGGCTGATCTTTTATACAGATGGGATAATTGAAGTAAAAAATATCGAAGGAAAAATGTTCGGACCTGATAATTTAAATAAGCTTGTAAAAGATACCGGCAGATATGAACTGGAACATTTTGCAGATAATTTAATTGAGTCGATAAAAAGATGGTATAATACCGATGATACTGTTTTTGCCGATGATGTTACCCTTCTGGTTCTGGACATTAATAATCTGAGGAGTGAAACAGGCGGTTAAGTTATAAATATGTAGTTTCCACATTATTGAAATTGTATTGTGTAATATATATATAATAAATAACCGCCATAATTATTTAATATTAGATTAATTAGAATGAGGATATAATATTACAAATTAAACTGCGGATTCTATAACAAATAAATAATACCAACCTGCAGTTTTTGATAATATAATTATTATTTTATTCCTTCTTTACCTTGCATGTGTTTATTCCAAGTAGCGCATACGGCGGGCAATAACCGACTATACCGGTAACTAAAGGGATAATCCCAATCAAACCGAGATATGCCCAGTTGGATTCAGGGCCCACAAAAGCCAGAGAGACCAGAGACAATGCAACAATACCTATAATTATTCTGATTGTTCGATCAATGGTACCTACATTCTTCTTAATGGCCATGACCTTTCTCCTTTTTATATTATTTAAATAATCCTGATAAAATAATATATCATATCTGTATGGGAATTCAATATTATAATTATTTTTTTTAATAATTGTACAATTCTGTGAGTTTGATTAAAAAGGTTGAAATAAAAATTTTTGTTTTATTGTTTCTTCATGATTTGTTCTCGTCATGCTGGCGGAAGCTGATAGCTGTTTAGTAGAAGTTTGGCTTGGAGATAAATAATTGTATACGTGTATAGATATTTCGAAATTAATATCAACTGCTTATAATTTCGGTCCCGATTCCTGCGTCCGTAAATATCTCGAGTAGAACAGCGTGCTGTACTCTTCCGTCAATAATATGTGTTTTGTTTACTCCTCCTTTTAATGCGTCAAGGCAGCAGTTTATTTTAGGGATCATCCCACCGCTTATTTCACCGCTCTTTATTAAATCCGGGATCTCGGTATCAGTAAGTGATGTAGCAAGTTTACCCTTGATCTTCACGCCTTCGACATCTGTAAGGAGGATCAGCTTCTCTGCTTTTAGTGCTTCAGCGATTTTTCCTGCAGCAAGATCAGCATTGATATTATAAGTAATACCATTCTCGTCAAATCCGGTTGGTGCTATTACAGGAATGAATTTGTCTTTGTCTAAAGTATCAATAATTTTTGCGTTTATGCTTTTGACTTTTCCAACCTGACCAATATCAATATCTTTACCTTCGGAACTGTGATAAGTCTTTTCTGCTTTGATAAGACTGCCGTCTTTTCCTGACAGCCCTACCGCTTTTCCTCCGACCATATTGATATTGTTGACAATTTCTTTGTTTACCTTTCCTACAAGGACCATTTCTACAATATCCATTGTTTCACCATCAGTAACTCTTAATCCATCAACAAATTCCGTTGCCTTGCCGATCTGTTTAAGCAAAGTTCCTATCTGTGGACCGCCCCCGTGTACTATAACCGGATTTATGCCTACAAATTTCAGCAATACCATATCCCTGGCAAAGGATTTCTTTATTTCTTCATCAATCATAGCATTGCCGCCGTATTTTATTACGATAGTTTTCCCATGGAATTCTTTTATATACGGGAATGATTCCGTAAGCGTGTTAACTATTTCTATATATTTTTTCACTGTTCATTTAATCCTTAAAATATGTATTTAATTTTTTATTTTGATTTAAAATATAGATCCTATGCCAGCGACAGTGTCAACGAAGCCTGTACCTATATCAAGAAATATTATTCAATGTATACTTTTTCCTGTGCGGGAATGCTTAGACCTTCGGGAATGTCTTCAGCTTCAACCGCGAACAATGGGGATATCTCAATGATTTTAACATTTTCTGGGATATGGATATTTTTTTTTATTAACCATTTGCGGTGCAAATTGCATACTAGCTTTTTCGCACTTTCAGGTGAATCGACACCCTTGGCATTCTTCACAGGAGCGAATTCTTCTTCTCTGATAGTTTCCATAATAGTATTTTTTTCAGTCAATGAAAGAGCATCGAAAATAAATTTTTCATATTTTAAACCTTCTATCTCTTGTCCAATACCGTTTTTGAATGCTTTTATCTTTTTTCTTGCGATATGATATGGGAGTGATATACTTTTTCCGGAAGTAATAGTTTCGATATAGGATAATTTAAAGATGTGAACTGCAATGTTCCCCATCGAAAATAATAGTTTACCGTTATTATTGACAGCTTGTTTTTTCTCCGGCGGCATATCTGAATATTCTACAATTCCGGTTCTTTGGTTATTATATTCAACAAATACACCGACTTTTTCTTCCGGCCCTGTTTTCATTA
>CAZVYR010000187.1:0-7784 GCA_964631555.1 uncultured Leptospirales bacterium | reverse complement strand
AACATATGCTCAGTACGACACAGACCAATACCCTGCGCACCGAAATTCCGTGCAACCTGGGCATCATGCGGAGTATCTGCATTGGTTCTGATAATAAGTCTTTTAACACTGTCAGCCCATTTCATAATTGTAGCAAAATTGCCTGAAAGCTCAGCTTCGGTTGTCCTGACCTCACCGAGCATAACAGCGCCTGTCGATCCGTCCAGGGAAATAAAATCACCTTCTTTTATAACAGTATCTTTAACCTTCATTTCCTTCCTGGAATAACTTATTTCAAGTTCACCACACCCGGACACGCAGCATTTTCCCATTCCTCTTGCAACAACAGCAGCATGAGAAGTCTGGCCTCCGCGCTGGGTTAAAATACCCTGGGCAGCGGACATGCCTTTAAGGTCTTCCGGGGAAGTCTCAATGCGAACGAGTATTACCTTTTCTCCTCTTGAGTTCCAATCATCAGCTTCATCCGCAGTAAAAACAACCCTGCCGGTCGCTGCTCCCGGAGACGCAGGAAGACCTTTTGCTATAATATTTTTTTCTGCATTTGGATCAAAGGTAGGATGAAGCATTTGATCAAGGGAATCCGGATCAATCCTGTTAATTGCAGTATCCTTATCGATCAGTTTTTCCTTAACCATCTCCACCGCGATCCTTACGGCAGCAGCAGCCGTTCTTTTCCCGTTCCTGGTCTGCAGCATCCAGAGCTTCTTATCCTGAATGGTAAATTCAATATCCTGCATATCTTTATAATGCTTTTCAAGTTTCTGGTAAACTCCGACAAGTTCCTTGTAAACACCGGGCATATATTCTTCAAGGGATGGATATTTGCTCTTCCTGATGTCTTCCTGAACATTGTTGTTTTTTGCCCATTCCCTTGAACCAGTAAGAGTGACCTGCTGGGGAGTCCTGATCCCTGCAACAACATCCTCACCCTGCGCATTGATCAGGTACTCACCATAGAATCTCTTTTCACCTGTAGCCGGATCCCTTGTAAACGCGACCCCGGTTGCACATTCGTCACCCATATTCCCGAATACCATTGCCTGAATATTGACAGCAGTACCCCAGCTATCGTCAATATTATTCATTTTTCTGTAAAGAATAGCTCTTTCATTATTCCAGGAACCGAATACAGCCCCGATAGCTCCCCAAAGCTGCTCTTTTGAATCCGACGGAAACGCAATCCCCAGTCTTGTTTTGATCAAAGATTTAAACCTTACAACAAGTTCTTTCAGATCATCCACAGTAAGATCAAGATCGGCAGACACACTTCTCTCTTCTTTCAGTTTATCCATTACTTCTTCAAAGGGATCAATATCGTCTTTGTTCTCAGGCTTTAAGTCGAGAACAACATCTCCATACATCTGGATGAACCTTCTGTAAGAATCCCATGCAAATCTTTCATTACCTGATCGTTTTATAATTCCCTTTATAGTTTCGTCATTAAGGCCCAGGTTAAGCACTGTATCCATCATACCCGGCATTGAAGCTCTTGCTCCGGAGCGCACAGACACCAGAAGCGGATTTGCAGGATCGCCGAATTTAGCACCCATGATTTTTTCAACTTTTTTTATTGCCTGATCTACTTCCTGGTTCAGTTCTTTAGAAAACTTTCTGTTGTTATTATAAAACTCAGTGCATACATCTGTTGTAATTGTAAATCCAGCGGGAACAGGTATACCGAGATTAGACATCTCCGCAAGATTAGCGCCTTTGCCGCCAAGCAGATTCTTCATCTCAGCTTTGCCTTCTGCTTTCCCGTTTCCGAAGGTATATACTCTTTTAGTCATAAAATAACCTCTATAATTCATTTAATTTGTTTTAATTATATTTGCGAAAATACAATAACACTGAGCAAGCTCTAAACGAAGTCCTATCTGCTGCTTCCTGCAAAATTAGCAGGGTCTGATTCATAGCCGGATAATACCCGAAGTTATGTCCGAACCTGCATTCAAAGTAAAGTTCAATTTTTCATATACTTTCTAACTTCTCTGATAAAACAGAGATGAAAGTTCTCACAATCTTTGCAATGCTCATCATTAATATCCAGATCATCTTCATTGCATAAAACAGTTTCATCCATATCCTCTATCATTATTTCAATATACTTTATATACTGGATTTCATCGTCAGTAAGAGATTCTGCTCCGGATTTCCTTAATTTATTCAAAATATTTATTTGCATATTTTTATTTTTAGAATTTATATTATCTTTCCGGTCATGATCCATAGTTAATGCATCTGGTTTTTTTCTGAGTTTATGACTCTCTGCTTTATGTAATTTATATTTAAATTCAAAAGACCTTCTCTTGATAATGAAGAAATATATCAGGCCGGCGAACAGGCCCCCTAAATGACCTATATGTGAAACAGATCCACCGCTTCCAAAGAGTTCCAGGAAAAGTTCTATTCCAGCATATAAAACTACCAGATATTTTGCTTTAACAGGTAATACAAAAAATAAAAGCAGTTCTGTATTTGGAAACAAAATCCCGAAAGCAAGAAGAAGACCGAATATGGCACCTGACGCTCCAATAGTTGGTATAATATATCCTAATCCCTGATGAATAAAATTAATAATAAATATTGTTAACCCGGCAAATGTCCCGCAAAACAAGTAATATATGAGAAATCTCTTGCTTCCCCATTCCTGTTCAACAGAGAGTCCGAAAATTAACAACGCATACATATTAAAGAAAATATGAGCAAAGCTGTATGTACTATGTAAGAACATATAGGAAAAAATCTGCCAAATATATCCTTTTTCAACAATCATGGCAGGTATAAGGCCCAGGTAATATGTAATAATTGATGGGCCCTGCTGAACAGTTCCCTGGATAGTATATGAAACGTGAAATTTTTCTGTGAAAACCTGAATTATAAAGATTACAACATTAATTATGATCAGTTTAAAAGCCCATCCCTGGTATACAGATCTATGTGAAATATTCATTGAGTTCCTTATGGTTTGATATATATTTATTTTACTGTAATCCGTTTGTTATTTAAGCGATGTAAATCATTTACTAAATAAAATTCAAAATAATGACATGTGATTTGTAAAGTCATTTTTCACAGGATTCATTAATCCTTTCCAAAGCACTTTAGTCGACATTAAATACAATCATGCAAAGGATTGTTCTTTTTCACAATAAAATAAGCTGGACTTTTTACGACAAGTCATATTTTTTTAATTATAACAGATAATTGGCAACAGTTCAAAAAGTATGCTGTAAAGACTCAATATCCCCGCCTGTAGTGGAGATATTCTACACATTTTTTAAATGACTATGATAATTATTATTTCATCTTTCAGTTGCAGTTATTTCATTCAACAGGTAAGCTAAAATAAGAGGATTGATGCAAAAAAAAATATTTTCCATAACATTTTTATTAGTATTTTTATTATTATACTTCTACCCCATGGTTTTAACAGGAAAATATAATGAACTGAAAGTTTATCCTGTTAATGAAATAACTGAAATATCCCCGGGGAAGCAGGGAATTATTTCTCTTAAGATTGAAATTCCGGATAAATCATATATATATGGAAATCCTAAGGGTCCCGGGGTCGGAAGACCAACAACAGTGGAAATTGATCACCCTGATAATTTTACTTTTGAAACTCCCCAATTCCTTCCTCCCAGAAAATATAAACCAAAGGATGATTCTGAATTCGTATGGATATATGAAAATGAAACAAAAATATCTCTGCCTTTTAAAATAAAAAAAAATTCAGGTGCCGGAGAATATAAAGTTTCAATATTGCTAACTGCTCTTCTATGCACAGAAAAATCATGTACCCCGTATAATTTCCGAATAGATTATCCGGTAAAAATAATATCCGACACACCAGCTAAAGCAAGCAGGCAATTTAATATTCCGAAAAATACAATATCTTCGTTTTTAACTAAAGGCAATATTGAAAATCCGGCAAATAAAAAAGAGGAATATCAATTATACGATATATCCGGCTTCAAACCAAGATTTATATCTACAGTAAATATTTCAGGAATAATTCAGGCAATTATATATAGTTTGCTCGCAGGTTTTCTTCTTAACTTTATGCCATGTGTACTGCCTGTGATAAGCATAAAGATAATGGATATAATCAGATATTCCGGTCATAACAGGAGTGAAATAAGAAATCTTGGATTACTATTCACCATGGGGATCCTTGTAACATTTACTTTCCTGGCATCACTCATGGCGTTTTGGGGATACAGCTGGGGAGGATTGTTTCAGCAGAGCACTTTTCTGATTATCATGATAGCCGTAGTCTTTATATTTGCTTTATCAATGTTCGATGTATTCACAATAAATATTCCGGCTTTCGCAGGCAGTGCCTCACAGAATATATCAAATAAATATTTACAGACATTCGTTAAAGGACTGCTGGCAACACTTCTTGCAACACCCTGCAGCGGCCCGTTTTTAGGAGGAGCGCTTGCTTGGGCATCAACCCAGAGTCCGGAGATTATTTTTATTATCTTTATATGCGTGGGTATTGGCATGTCCATGCCTTATATGATACTGACAACAAATCCAAAGCTTATGCGCTTTATTCCAAAACCCGGCCCATGGATGACAACCTTTGAAAATATAATGGCATTTCTTCTTTTAGGAACCGCTGTTTACCTGATCGGTATCCTTAAGGAAAGTTTAATAATGCCGACACTATTATTCCTGCTTTTTACTGGTATTGCTTTCTGGCAATACGGTAAATTCGGATCGCTGATAATGCCAATAAAGAAAAGAATAATCTCAAGAATATTTTTGATATTCATAATAACATCCGGATATTTTCTTTCTTATAATTTCTTCTTCGGCAGCCAGAAAGAGTCCGAATATTTTGAATCAAGTAAAAAAGATTTCAGTCTCCGGGTTCTCTTTGAAAACAGGGAGAACAAAAGAATTTCGATAGTGGATTTTACAGCAGACTGGTGCCCCAATTGCAGGCTTGTTGAAAAAACATCACTTTATACCAGGAAGGTTACTGATTCCATTAAAGAAAATAATATAAATCTTATGATCGCCGACCTTACAGAGGAAAATCCTGAAGCAAAAAAAATATTAACAAAATTGGGCAGCAGATCAATTCCATTTCTTGCTGTTTTCCCGGCAGGCAAGGACTTCTATAATCCGATTTGTCTAAGGGATATATATTCCGAACATGATGTTCTCAGTGCAATCGAAACCGCTTTGAAAGATAAATGATCCGGATTTAATGACTATAAATACAAATTGAATTTCTTTGCCCAGGTTTATAAAACAGGATAAATCCTGTTTCATAAACGGTTCCTCTCCGTTTCAAAGTTGTAATACAGAGATTTCATACACGTTATAACTTTATTTTAATACCTGATATAAAAATGAAGATTTTTTGATCTTCACATTTGATTGACTGCTTATTAATATTATATATATAATAATTTATTAATTAGTAATAGTAGTAGAGTATAAACATTTTTGTTAATAAGTCGTAAAACTTATTATCAGACGCCTTTTCGTTAAATATTGCATGTTGATATCCTGTTGAATTTATGTGACATAATAGAGATAAATATTTTCTTTAATCAAGTTTTTCGTTATTATTTATTTTAATGTGATTTTAACAACATTCGTTAATAATAAGCGACATAATATTTTCGTTTTATCTACATGATATTAACATATAAATTTATAGAATTTAATTACATTTTTTTATGCTGTTGGTGCAATATTATCCGGGGTTTCCTGAAATAATAATAAATACATTATATCTTTATACAATATAATCTTTTCAATACTAAATTGTAAATTAAACCGGAAAGAGGAAGATTTAAACAATATTATAAAAGTCAGGCAATAAGGTGAATTATGGGAGAGAATTAATTTTCAATTGTGAATTATAAATAATAATATACGAAATATTATTTGACATTTGTTCAAGAACTATTAATTGGACTATATACGCAGGTATTGAGGAATAAGAATTTGCGTTGCCGAACCTGCCACTTTGCTTCAGAAAATTATAGAATTCCACCTGCATCAATAAGTATTAAAAAAGTCGGCGGAGAGATTTCTTGAGACAATTATGCATAAAAAATTAAATACTGGTGAAATAATTTTTCGCAAGGGATAAGCCAATAATATACTGCACAGAGATCCGGAGCCTGCCTTTCTCATTCATAGACAGAAAACGCCGGCCTATAATATTGCGCCAGGCAATTGATGATGATCGGCAGAAAATTATAGATATGTATCAGAGTTATGATGATAAGGCTTTCTACCAGGGCCTGCCCCCTGCTGATCCCGGGAAACTGGTGGAATGGGTCGATCATATGATGGCGCACGGATATAATATTACGGGCTTGTCGTTTGATAACGAAGTAATTTGCCACGGTTCTATATTTGCGATAGATGAAAAAAGGTCTGAATTTATAATTGCGATCAAGCAGGATTTTCAAAACGCAGGTATTGGTACGAATCTGAGCAGGGTAATTAAAACTGCTGCAAAGGAACTCGGTTTTTCGCAAATGTGGCTGGTTGTGGAAACATTTAATCCAAAAGCAAGGCATATTTATACAAAGCTTGGATTCAGGAAAACTTCTTCAAGGATTGGTGAAGAAATAGAGATGGTCATTGATCTTGATTATGATCCTGCTGTTGAGGTAACTGTTTCCCATATTATGACCAGGGACGTCTGTTGTATTACTTCCGAGAAATCCGGTATCGAGGCTATAAAGCTCTTTATTGAAAAGGATCTTTCGGGTGTACCGGTAGTTGATTCCGGGAACAGGCTTGTGGGATTTATTACTGAGACCGACGTGCTTGAGAGCTGGGTGAAGGACCGCAGGATTGCCGAGATAATGACCAGGGATGTTGTATTTGTTAAAGAAAATTCCAGGATAAGAGATATTGTTACTATGATTTGTGAAGCAAGGGTAAAGCAGATTCCTGTCGTGGACGGGGAGCATAATTCCCTTGTGGGGATTATTGCCAGGAAGGATATTCTGCGGCACCTGTTCGGGAATGAGGATTAGGTATGATACAGCAATTTTCAGATTTTGCCTGTTCCGTCATTCAGTTTTTTCAATTCTTCAACAGCAGCTTCTGCGAATGACAGACGCGGGTATCTTTTGTAAGCGTAGTTTATACCGCTTGAGGAATTTATTCTGTGAATCTTTATATCTCCATTAGCCTTCAGTATTGAAATAATCTCATTAAGATCACCGCCCTGGGATCCTATTCCGGGGATAAGGAGCGGGATTTCCTTGCCGGATTTTTTAAACAGGTCAGTGATCTGTTTTAACTGGTCAGGGTAAGTCGCTCCTGTGACTGAGCCAATGCCCGGCCTGTGCCATTCGATAATTTTCTCTGATACATGTATGAACAATGGCCTGTTATTTATTATAATATCCTGAAAATCCGCTGAGCTTTTATTCGATGTTTTATTGAGTATGTAATATCCCTTGCCTGGATAATTATCAAGAAACGGAGCGATTGAATCATAGCCCATATACGGAGCAATTGTCACAGCGTCGGCTTCGAAGAAGCCGAAACATTCCCTGGCATAAGCTTTGGCTGTATTTGAAATATCTCCTCTTTTCGCGTCGAGTATGACAGGAAAGCCTTCGGTCCTGTATAGTTTTATTATTGTTGTCAATGCTTCAATGCCTTCAATGCCGTATTGCGCGTAAAAAGCATAGTTGGGTTTTACTGCTCCGGGATATACGCGGGCCTGTAGTATTCTGTTCAGGATTGATTCATAGAACGAGATTATTTTTTCTTTGACTGATCCTGTG
>CAZVYR010000186.1:0-7795 GCA_964631555.1 uncultured Leptospirales bacterium | reverse complement strand
TATAAGGCTTTTAAAGGCAATCAAAGTATTGCTGATAGATATTCCGTTTCAGACCCGGCTTTTTAAGGCAGATCGTATCCGATGGTTTTCACATATATGCCTTGCAGGCGGGTTTATGCTTCTTTTACTGATGCATGCTCTTGATGAACTGATAACAAAAAATCTTTTCCCCGGTTACGAGTCTACTTTAAATCCCTATTTATTCTTTAGAAATTTATTCGGCGCATTTGTTTTACTTGGAATAATGTTTTCACTTTATAGGAGGTTTTTTAAAAAGGAAACAAAACAAATAACCAATATTGACGACCGATTCCTGATCATTCTTCTGTCGGTTATTCTGTTTTCAGGATTTTTACTGGAAAGTGTTAAGATAATTTCATATCCTATTTTTGATGAAATGGTTGAAGATTATACTTTTTATGAAAATAAAAACGAGACCAAGCCTTTGGAGTCATATTGGGCTAAAGAATATGGAGTTATATTCAATGACAGAAAAGTCTTAATAAATGATCAATTGATTGCAGCCGGGAAGCAGATCCATATAGAAAGCTGCGCAGGATGCCATTCCAAGCCTGACTCGGCCTTTATCTCCAAATCTTTTACTGGAATAATGAGCCTTGCTTCGGCTCCTCTCAATAAATTCCGTGCTGATAAATGGCTATGGTATATTCACTTTTTAGCGTGTTTCATTGCCCTTGCTTATCTGCCATTTAGTAAATTCTTTCATATATTTTCAGTACCAGTAAACCTGATTGTACAAACATTAAGTAAGAATGATAATATTTATAATTTCATTCAGCAAAATATCGGTTTTGATGCATGTACTCATTGCGGGGTCTGTACAATTCATTGCAGTGTTACACCTATATATCGGATAATATCCAATACTGATATTTTGCCGTCTGAGAAAATAATGCCAATTAAAAAAATGCAATCCGGCAATAATAAAGACGCTGGATCTCTCGCATTTCTTTCTCAGGGAAATCAAATATGTACGGAGTGTTACAGATGTACTGAAATATGTCCATCCGGAATCCCTCTTCAGGATATGTGGCTTTCCTCAAAGAAAATATTAGCTGATAAAGGTTTCCCCGCTCCTCATATATGGATACGGGAATTAACAGCTTCTCAATGGGCTGAAAAAATTCAGGCACAGGATTTTTTAACAAAACCGATTTTGACAAACAACTATAGTCAAAAACGACTATTAGACACAAGCGATACATTTACACCCTGTATTCAATGCACTATCTGTACAAATGTCTGCCCTGTTGTTTACGCAGTGGATAATCCGGCTGAAGATCTGGATTATACTCCTCAACAGGTTATGAATCTTTTACGCTTGTCTTTAAAAGAACTCGCATTAGGTTCAAGAATGGTCTGGAACTGCGTTACCTGTTATTTATGTCAGGAAAATTGTCCACAGGGAATCAGAGTCGCGGATATTATGTATGAATTGAGAAACATGGCTTGTGATAGATTAAATCAGACGTATATTCAAAATTCGGAGAGCAAAAATAATTCCTCATTAGAATCTAAAACAAAGGCAAAAATATCATGAAATATTTGTTTTTTCCTGGATGCAAGATTCCATATTATCTTAAGGAATATGAGATAACAAGCAAAAGAGTACTAAAACATCTCGGAATTGAATTAATTGATATTGAATTAAACTGCTGTGGATATCCAATACGGCATCAAAATTATACCGCATCGATTTTATGCGCAGCCCGTGATTTAGCAATAGCTTTAAAGCATAACTTAGACATAGTAACTCCGTGTAAATGTTGTTTTGGAAATTTGAAATTTGCAAAATCTGAATTGGATAGAAATGAATCACTCAGGACGTTTATTAATTACGAATTAAAGAAGGAAGGACTATACTGGGATAACAGCGTAGAGATAAAACATATTTTAACAGTTCTTTATCATGATGTAGGTATTGAATATATTAAAAAATATATTAAAAATCCTATTGCCGGCCTGAAAGTGGCTGCTCATTACGGCTGTCATGTGTTAAGGCCGAGTAATATTACAAATTTTGATAATCCCTTTAATCCCACTATATTCGAAGAGTTAGTAAATGTGACAGGAGCTAAAGCTATAGAATGGGAACGCCGGCTTGAGTGTTGCGGCAACCCCTTACGGGGCAAAAATGATAATCTATCCATTCAGTTGATGCGAAATAAAATACAAAATGCTTTCTATTCAGGTGCTGACTGCATATGTACAGCCTGTACATACTGTCAAATACAATTTGATTCTGTTAGAAATGAAGAATTAAAAGATGACCCGTTGAAAAATAAAGTCCCTGCTGTTCTGTATACTCAGCTTCTAAGTCAAAGTCTTGGGCTTGAACAAAATTTCAAGATATTATAAAATACACTAAAAATATAAATAAGTTCATGTATGAATAACAATCAAGACAACAAGTAAATATAGTACCAGTTTAATCGAACCATTTAAAAGAAAAATCAAAAGGAGCAATCAGTATGGGGATCCCTAAAAACAACCTTTTTATCAAGCAGGCTTAATGTCTCTTTAAACCGTTTCCTCTCCGTTTCAAAACCCTTTCCCCTCCGTTTCACCTTCGTCTCAAAGTCGTCTTATACTCATTTCCCCTCCGTATTAAAGCCGCTTCCTATTCGCTTCAAATCCGCTTCAAATTCTAACTTCCCTATATAAGCTTCCCTCCGTTCCAAAACCGCTTCCCCTCCGTTTATGAGTCGTCTCAAAGTCGTCCTTAAAAAAGTTCCATGTTTCATGTTCCATGTTCACAGGGTCAAAAGTCTTACACGATTACAATTCATCATTCCTGGAACCTGGAACTTTCAACCTGGAACTCACATACTTCCTCTCCGTATATGCTTCGTCTAGGCTTCGTCATTTATTAGACAAAATTAACTTATACCATTCCGCCATTATCACACTAACTATCCGGCAGTTCCTGTTCGAATATTTTATAAAACTCAGAAATTATTTTTTTGTCCTTAAGAGTTCCGAATAACCCGGAGCTGAAAGTAACAACATTTCTATATGTAGAAAAAGTCAGTTGAATGCAGGGAGTAAACTTTAGTGCAGCCAGAATAACCGCATCCTTTATTGCAATATTATTGAAACTTAATTCATCGGAAATAATCCCGATATTTGAAATGCTTATCTCAGGATATTTTACGTTCTTTTTTGTAAAAGCCTTAAATTTCTCATAAGGCAGTAATTTATAAATAAACAATAACAGCCACAATCCGGGTAATCCGGGATAATTTTCCTTTTTCTGCTTCATTTGCCTGTTTATCTTTTCAACAGTATCGGAAAAATTTTCCATGTATTCACATTCGGTTTCTATCATAGAAGATAAATTGCAAACAGGCGTACTTACTTCTGCGGGTAAATACCTTCTGAGGTCTACCATGCATGGAATCCTGAGATATATATTTTTATTCTGAATTATCTTATAAAGCGACCTGTAATAAGCTGCCAGGAAAATATCATTAAGAGTATATTTATGGCTTCTTGAATATTCCTGAATCTTTTTAAATCTTGCCGGCTTAAGTTTATAATAAATAAAAAACGGCTGGAATTTTCCTGTAATATCACGCGGAAAATGATATTCGGTATTATCCTGAGGCTGTTTCTTGAATAAAGAGAGCAGCTTCAGCTTCTCAGTAATATTAAATTGATTAAAAATTTGTCTTATACTTCTCTCTGTATTCGGTTTGTTATAATATATATTATTATTCCTGATCATATCCGTATAAATCCGGCCGAGCAGATACAAATATTCTTTAAGTCCTGTTGCATCAAATACCATATGATTAATAATAACAGCCAGAATATCCCTGGATTTATGGCGGATCAATCGTACAGCCAGTTGAGGACCTTTATGAATATCTATTTTAATTGATAAAGATTTATTAAGCTCAGTTTCAATATTGGCTGTTTTTATAATTCTGAAAACCTTATCATGTGAAGTTATAGTCTCCCAGTATGCGCGATATTTTTCTTCCACAAATCTGCATCCAAGCACTGGTATAAGTTTCATCGTCTGAAGGACAGACTCCTGAATAACATCTATATCAAGAATATCATTAAAATAAATTATTCCCCTTATCTGATGGTCATTGTTTTTCTCCTGGAAAAGAAGGAACTGGTCGAGTAATTCGGACTTATACTTCACGGATTTATCCCTGAGAAATTTATTATTCTTTGATACATTCAGCATTATGGTGCACTTATTAATACACTTCAAACATTATATTAAATCAATTCTTTTTACTCTCTGTCTTAACCTGTATCCGCGACGCTATATTATGCCATAATCTATAACCGACAGTCAGGGCAAGTACACATCCGGCAAGAGTCGCGAGAAGCCGGTCAATTATGATTCCCGGTGAAGGTTCATGACCGAAGTCGAGCAACAGGATGACAAGCAGAGTCTGAATAACCGCGTAAACAGCATAATTTGTTTCAATCAAAGGTGGCCGAAGCGCAGAAAATACAGCTATCATTATAACCATACCAGTCATTGAAGGTGACCAGATCAAAAATGTGCTTGCAATAGCGACTCCCAAAAATGTGCCTGTGGAGCGCTGTGCAGTTCTCATTAAAACTTCTTTCGGATCGCGCTTCACTACAATGATCACTGTCAGCAGCACCCAGTAAACATGATGATCAGGCCAGATCAATTCGAAAATCTGGGCAATGGCGAGACAGGATGTAATTCGAAGTACATATTGCCAGCCCGAAAAATGAGCCAGTGACTTCCGCCAGCGGCGGAATAACAGCTTCCAGGGATATTTAGGCTGAGTGATGACGTTTTCTGATAAAGATCTTAATTTTAAAAGAAAACTGAATAATATTGACAGCAATGATGCCCAGGCTGCTCCGATTAAGAATAAATACGTCATTACAAACGGGCTGATTTCTTTAATACCAAGGTTTGCGGCAATAATCATAAATAAGGTGAATTGTGTAGTGGCCCTTGCGATCTGCCTGCTGAGACTTCCTGCCAGTCCTGCCAAAGCCGCGATTACAGGAACAGCTATAATTGTTAATATACTGTGTCCGGATATTAACGTACCGATAAATACAGCAAGACATCCGGCAGCAACAGTATAAATAATACTGTATACTTGTTCAGATAATGTATTGCCTTTGCCTCCTCCGCTCAGCATAAGTCCGCCGATAGACATTGCAATACCGGCATTTATATGAGACGTCATCATACCGAATACTATCGGACTTGTAAGCCCTAACATAGAAGCAAATGCCTGCGGAACATAAAAGATCCATGATTGTGTTTTGTCGAATGAAAAATAAGACTTGAATCTTTTCATTTTAATGTTTAAATCCGGGGTCATATTATGCTAAAAGAATTCAGTGATTCTTAATAAAATTCACACACTCCTGTGCATGCGTAATAGCTATCAAATGACCGCCGTCTTCAATGACTACAGCATCACCAGGGCAATTGATTAAAAAGTCTTTCCTCCCGTGTATTCTCCTGATTATCTTTGGGTCGCCTTTAAAGCCTTCCCAGTTAAGTATAGCTTTAGACATCGTGATTATAAAGTCAGGGTCTGTTCTTGTGTAAGTCTGCAGAAACACGTCTTTAGAAAATGAAGTAATAAACTGAGATACTTTAACAACAGGTTTCTTCGCGCATCGTATAAGGAGTTTTGCAATCAAGCTCAATTCATTCGAATTAACAGCACTGCCAAGAAGATATACTTTTTCCAATCCCAGAATGCCGGCTATCTCAAGGCCTGTCATTCCGCCCAGGGAAGAACCGATAACAATATCATCTTTCTTTATGCGGTATTCTTTAATAATGCTTTCTGCCAGTTCAGCAATAGTTCTTTCGTTCTTATACACAGGCCAGTCAAGAAAACGGCATTCCTTAAGATCACGCCATGGTCCTGAATACATCTTCGAACTCGCACCCATACCGGGCAGAACATATTTCATAGCTTGCCTCTAACTTTAAAATTAAAAGGTTTAACTGCTCAGGAAAATAATTTATCGTACCATCTTATTTATGTAAATCTATTATTATTACTTCTTCAATAATTTTGCATGCCGGGAGTATTTTAACGAATACCATTTTCCTGCATAAAATCATTGACATGCAGATTCTTCAAAAATAGAATCGCGGCATTATATGTATAATACACCTTCGGAAAAGCTTCGCTAAATACAAAAATAAAATCTATCTTAAAAACTTTTCTGATAACATCTATATTAGGAGAGAATCATGAGAGACCCCCTTTGGAAACCGTCCGAAAAACGAATCAAGAATGCTAATATGACAAAATTCATGGATTTTGTCAACAAACGGCAAGGTACCGGCTTTTCAAATTATTTTGATCTTCATGCATGGTCCGTTGCTAATCTCCCCGAATTCTGGGAAAGTGTATGGGACTTCCTGGAAATCAGGGCATCAAAAAAGTACGACAAGGTGGTCGATGATCTGAATAAATTTCCCGGAGCTCAATGGTTTGTAGGAGCTGAAATGAATTTCGCTGAAAACCTTCTCAGATATCGTGACGATAAGACAGCATTCGTATTCAAATGTGAAACAAAGAAGACAGAATATATCACATATAAAGAGCTTAACCACACTGCAGGCCGTCTCTCCTGGGCTTTGAGAGGGCAGGGGGTAACAAAAAACGACAGGGTAGTCGGATATATGCCTAATATACCTCAGACTGCAACTTCCATGCTGGCAGCTGTGACAACAGGTGCCACATGGGCCTCCTGCGGTTCCGAACTGGGCGTGCAGGCAGTGATTGACCGTTTCAGCCAGATAGAACCTAAGGTCCTTTTCACGGTTGACGGCTATCTTTATAAAAGCAAACCATTTCATATTCTGCCCCTGGTAAAAACAGTTGTAGAGGCAGTGCCATCCATTCAGAAGGTCGTGGTAGTACCATACGCGAATGAAAATCCGGATATCAGCGATGTACCCAAGGCAGTACTTTATGAAGATTTCCTGGCTACAGGCAGGGATGAACCTCCTGTCTTTGAGCAGGTGCCTGCAAATCATCCTGTGTATATAATGTTTTCTTCAGGGACAACCGGTAAACCCAAATGCATGGTACAGAGTGTGGGAGGCATACTCCTAAATCACATGAAAGAGCTTATAATTCACGCTGACCTTAAAAGGGAAGATACCTTCATGTATATGACGGCCCCAAGCTGGATGATGTGGAACTGGCTTATCTCCGGCCTTTCCGTTGGCTGTCGTGTTGTCCTGTTTGACGGAAATCCCGGTTATCCCGACATGGGAGCTATGTGGAAACTTGCAGACGAAGAAAAGATCACTTTCTTCGGTACAAGCGCTACTTACATCAATCTGCTTAAAGGTCAGGATTACAAGCCGAAAGAGCTGTTTGATTTATCCTCTATAAAATCTATAGGCCAGACCGGATCACCTCTATCTGCCGAAGGTTTCGAGTTTGTTTATGAGCATATAAAGGATGATGTGCATTTCAATTCCCTTGCGGGCGGTACCGACATCAACGGATGTTTCGCGATCGGCACCCCTGTATTGCCTGTATATGCCGGACAACTACAGTGTCCTGCTCTCGATCAGCAGGCCGAGCTTGTATGTGAAGCGCCTGCGCCTTCAATGCCTATCTATTTTCTTAACGACGACGCGGATCAAACAAGATACAAAGATGCCTATTTCCGAGTCTATTCCGACAAATGGCGTCACGGCGATTATGTTGAAATGTACAGCGATACAGGTGGGATCACTTTCTTCGGACGCTCCGATGCAATACTTAAACCGTCA
>CAZVYR010000185.1:0-7813 GCA_964631555.1 uncultured Leptospirales bacterium | reverse complement strand
GTTGTCGAATTCACCGGCCTTCATTCGGGTAAAAAGATCAGGATTCTCTTCTATGGTTCTTGTCCTGTACGGGCTGTCCCTGCCGGGCTCCTTGAGCGTACCCCGGTATTCACGTATCTCGTCGGCATTCAGATCGCAGACATAGGCTTTGCCTAGTTTGATAAGCTGTATTGCGTAATTATATAGTTTTTCGAAATAGTCAGACGCGTAATAGAGATGTTCTCCCCAGTCAAAACCCAGCCATTTGACGTCATTCATGATTGATTCCACGTATTCGGTTTCCTCTTTGCTGGGATTTGTATCATCAAATCGCAGATGACATCTCCCCTTGTACTTTAACGCAGTACCGAAATTCAGGCATATCGATTTCGCGTGGCCTATATGCAAGTAACCGTTGGGTTCAGGCGGAAACCTTGTAATAACTTTACCTCTGTTTTTGTTGGCCTTGATGTCATTATCAATTATATCGTGAATAAAATTTGATGTTGAGCTTGTTTTGTTTATTTCCATAATGGGAGTCCTATGTAATGTATATATGTGTTCTGTTACTGTTATTTTGTTTCACAATACCGGCAATAAATTTTATTCGATATGGAAAATCAATCAAAAATTATAGTATTCTCCGGGGTTTAAACAATACTGCCTTTCTTACCGGTACTTTTTAAATTATACCTTTGAAAACAGGATAAAGTTCATTTCTTTTAAGGATATATTGTTCGTCCGTTTTCCCGGCTTCTATAGAATTGATGATCTTTCCGGCAGAACTCAGATGATCCTTCAGTCTCATCTTCGCGTAGTCTGCTGAAGTATCGTTTGCTATGAGGAATGTCCAGTCTGATGATGAGGCTAATAATATTTCTTTTAAAGCCTGCGATGAAGTTGCGTTATTCTTTATTTCCAGCTCATTATACCTGGAATCCAGGTCTGCTAATACAGGGTATATCCACGTGCATTCCGGATTTGTCCAGGAAGTAAAAAACCCCTCACGTCCCCAGGATGATTCCGCAGGTTTTATCTGTTCTGAAAAATTATCTTCAACCTGCGAGGGTGAAACTATTTCAATGTCACCTGAATTTGCTATTTTAGTTATTACCTGCTTCAGAAATTCCGGGCCTTCATACCACCAGTGGCCGAATAATTCCGCGTCAAATGGAAGTGTAAGAACAGGCGTTCTGTTGATATGCTTTTGTATAACCAGGGTTCTTTCTCTTATTCTTTTAATAAAATCATCAGAATCCTGTTCAACTGTTTCAATTGCCGTTTTATAATTATAATATTTTTTAGGTTGCTCATTTCCGGATATCCGGTATATTTTAAGACCAAAAGGTATTTTATCTACGCCATATTCTGCCAGTTCCTTTTTATTTAAAGAGAATGTATAATCATAATGAAATTCCCTGTATGCAGGATGACCGGGATAACCTTTGTTGGCAGACCAGATAGCATTTGATAGCGGCAGGTCCCTGGGGAATATCTTCAGCCCGGCCCCGGTAACTGACGGGTAAAAGTTCCCGTATGAGGGCCTCTGGTTTCCGAGAAACACGCTGTGAGCTTCAAGGAATGTATACTTAATATCAAATTTTCTTAATATTTTATCAAGATCTGCAAAGTATCCCATTTCCGGCAGCCAGAAGCCGTCAGGGATAAAACCGAATTTCTTTCCGAATGTCTTTTGCCCAATGTCGATCTGGCTTTGTATCAAACCGGGGCTGAATCTCAGGAGAGGGAGCAGGGCATGGGTCGCAGCAGTTGTTATAAGATTCAGCCCTGATCCTTTTAATTGCGAGAATTGGTTAATTATATCGCCCTGTATCTCATTATAGAATTCAGATGTCTTTTCAATCCGATGCGACAGAAATAATAAGGCCTCTTTAAGTTCAGTATCCCTGCAGACGGAAATTTTTTTTTCAAGTAATTCGCCAATAGTCCGGAGATAGTCCCGGTATTTTGTTTTATAATAATCATCTGAAAGCATGCACAGCAGTGTGGGACTGAAGGACAGGGTTATGTTGAAGTTTATATTGTTATTAACGAGCTCGCGGAAGCATAAGATCAAAGGTATGTAGCACTCTGTAATTGCATGATGCAGCCATAATTCCTGCATAGGAAATTTTTCTTCCGGGTTTCTTACATACGGAAGATGGGCATGTAAAGCTAATACTATTTTGACTTTGGTTGAACCGGATTGCATTTATATATTTTTACCATGAAGTATTCTCCGATCCGTCATTGCCTTTCAGATCGATTCCTGCTAATTCAAATAATATCTTTTCTTCATCAAGCTGAGCTGATCCGATTCCTTCTATGGAAAGCGGAATATCTATTTCCTCGGAATTCAGGATGTCGAAAGATTTTCCTTTCTTATCCCTGTAGGACAAATTGAGCATTATTCTTTTCCCGAAATATTCTTTTTTAAGAAAAATATGCCAGTTATTTTCGAGGCCGTGGACAGGGATATTATCTATCCTATTATAATTCCCGTTCTCATTGCTGAATACGTCTATAAATAAATACTGTTTTTTGCCAGGGTCTTCTTCAGCAGTCTCTATTCTTTTTTTCCATTTGGAATTATCGATCTTCCAGGAGGCGAATAACAGGTCTCTTTTTTTCAGGAGTACTATGAAATAGCTGTTTTCTTTTTTTTTGTTTGTTTTTTTCTTTTTTTCTTTATCCGGCATGGCATTGCTCCAGTTCCCGATTATTTTTTTTAAACAATGGATGAACTAAGAAAGATAAAATAATGTTTATATATTTTTAATAAATAACAGTCTTATTTATTTAATTTATTCAAAGACCAACAGGTCGTTGCAGTATCAGGCCTGAAAACCGGTCATTACCGGAATTATTTTATATCAAATTATAAATACCGGAAATTAAAAAGTCAACAGTTATTGAGGAAATTTAAACAGTAAACGAAGATTTTTAATAAGGATATTCGTAGGCAGCAGAGGCTGTCCCGTCCGGGTCCCTGGTAGAAGCGGAAGCAGCTATTCTTTCATCTTCATAGATATAAATGGTAAGCTTATTCAGTGAAGAGTCCTGCTTGGTAATGCTGGCTTCCAGTGTATCCGGATTTTTATAAACATACTCCTGTCTGCCTGTTCCGCTAATAGCTGTTTCAGAGTAGTCAAGTGTTATTACTCCGGACCAGGAATCATCATAGTCAATAATAACTTTGCCTGTTATGTCCTGCCCCTGGCAGCTTAAGATCATCAACAGGGACATTAGTATTAAATATTTTCCGGTTTTCATGCTTTTTTTATTTATTAAAGATATATTTATTCAACAAAAATTCAGTCTGCAAGGGGTTAAGGTCGAACTGCTGGCTCGCCCTTTCGATCAATTTATGCATATCAGCGCCGGGATTGCCTTTCAGCTCAAGACTAATGAAAAGCACAGCTTCCTTCAGTAGCTCTTTGTCCATGTAATTATTCAACCTGACTGAAGTTTTGTTTTGTAGTTTATATAGCTGCCAAACTGAATTTTCCCAGCCGCAGGCTGGGGTAAAATCCTCATGTTTTTTGAGAAATGCAGCGATTTTATTATTTAACAAAAAAAAACGATCAACCTGAGAATGTATTACAATGCCCTCATGTGCTCAGGCCTTAATATGCCAGCGTCCCCGGTGTCTATTACTTTTTTAAGCATAGCCACAACACTATCTCTCTCTTCAGGGAGACGCACCCTTACAGGCAGATAATTGGACGCGTGGTTGGACGTGAAAAAGCAGGGCCTGCTCACATCCATGTTTTCCAGCATCAGCTTGAGCTCGTTTAAAAGGCCGAATTTATCAGGAAGCCTGAATTTTCCGGCGCGCATCTGTGCATCCAATTCAGTGCCTGGGACCACCATAACAGTCAGCGCTGACGCGAAATCCGGCGACATGTCGCCGAGGTGCTTCCCTGTATCGATCGCGTGCTGCTCGCTGAGTTCTACTCCGCCCAGGCCGAGAAGTACGGTCTGCGAAAGCAGTATGCCCGCAGCCTTGATCTTATCCGCGGTTTCTTTTTGTTTATGAGGAAATGCGCCCTTCTTGACCCTTCTCAGGACTTCTTTGTTGCCGCTTTCAATTCCCTGGTATATTATTTTTATCCCTGCCTTCCTTAATTCAATAAGCTCGGCAGGTGTTTTCTTGAGAATGGCCTTTGTGTTCGCATAGGTGCCGATTCTCTTTACACCCGGGATCTTTTTTTTCATATAACTTATAATATCCAGCAGTACTTTGGTAGGCAGAATTAATGCGTCTCCGTCTGCCAGGAATACTTTATCAAACGAGCCCGCATAATGCGATGCTTCATCGATATCCGCCTTTATTGTTTTCATATCCTTTAAATAAAACTTTTTGTCTTTAAAGGAATGACAGAACGTGCATTGATTATGTGAACAGCCTACACTTATCTGAAGTATCAGGCTGTTTGCTTCGCTTGGTGGACGATATATTGATCCTACGTAATCCATAATTACTATAATTACTCCTCTTTCTATTTTGGCTCGCCTTCAGGCCACAATACCTTATGAAGCTGAAGATTTAATCTTACATTGATCCTGTCAATAAGAATTAATTCCGCCAGCTCAGCGCATGAAATGCTTTCATGAACAGGTGAAAAATTTATGATAATATTCCTGTTCCTGATATTGTTCTTTATAAATTCAACAGAGAATTTATAATCGCTTATATTTAATATAACAAATTTCAGCTCGTCTGTGTCTATTAAATAATTTAAATTTTGCATTAAAAATGAAGAACCTTCTCCGCTCGAAGGGGTTTTTACGTCCACGATCTTTCTTACACGGGCAGGGATATGCTCCAGGCTCAGGCTGCCGTTCGTTTCAAGCTGTACATTGTATCCCTTATTTATAAGCTCTTTCATAAGATAAACCGAGCCGGGCTGCAGAAGCGGCTCGCCGCCGGTTATCGTAATATGGTCAAAATCCCTGTATGACTCCGCCTTATCAATGATCTGCTCTACAGGCATCTCTTCGCCGGCGGAAAGCGGCCTGGCATAAACAGTATCGCAATAAGAGCATTTCAGGTTACATCCCGCGAGCCGTATAAAAAGGCTCGGGAACCCCGCCCTGGAGCTTTCCCCCTGGATCGAGTAGAATATTTCGTTAACGATTAAGTTCATGATATATAGATTATATTTTGATTGGCAACTGGAGTTTTTATTTTTGATTTAACTTTTATAAATTATCTTTCCATAAGAAAGAATACTATCCAGAAATCCGCTTTTATCATGAGTACCGTGGAAAAGAACCGGTTCAATGCGATCGTCAATATCCCTGCGAAGTCTGACAAGGTCATATTCGGCATCGATAATATTGCCGTCGATTTTATCTGTAATAATTGCAATATCAATATCGCTCCATTTATTCTCTGTCCCGCGGGCATAAGAACCGTAGAGAATCACAGTAGTAACCGGAAGTATTTTTTTTACCAGTTCTGTATATTTATTTAAGGCATCAATAATTGACGAATCCATAAATAGAAATCCTCTGTTCGATTAATAATTATTTCTGATTTTTCATTCGTAAGAAACGAAAGCAATTCATCTTTATCCCGGGGATATCTTCCTCTGATATTGAGGGGTTCAAGAAAATCGATAAAATCCTTTTGCTCATCAGTAAATATTTCATATAAGTTAGATCTTTTCGCTAAGACTGATAAATTATGAATATACGGTGGTTCTTCTTTGAGTATCCTCCAGTAATATCCCTTTATTTATTTTTCAATCACTTGATGGCACATGAAACCTACATAAAGATACCGCTTTGTGGACAGCATAGCCTTAGCTGTTTCCAGATCGTATTCGGCTATATCAATCCAGTATTTGATCTTTTCATTTATATCCATATTTATAATATGGATTTTATTTCTTATATGTCAAGAGATTCTTAATTTGGATTTTATCTCTGCCGGTTAAAAGGATGAGCATATAAGGGTGTGTTGACGAAGTATAATTGTCTGCTTTTGCGCCTTCACCCGGCCTGCGCTAGCGCTGGGCCGCCCTCTCCCGCCGGAAGGCGGGCGAGGGCTAAATTATATTTGCATGAGGCGGTACTGCCCAAAGATGGACTTATAGCTTTGTATTATAGTTTAGCAACAATCCCTTAACGGTGGACCTGGTCAGTTATGTTTTTCGCGGTCGAGGTTTCCTCTTGCGAATGAGAAATATACCGCTATGACGCAGAGAACCGTAAATATAATGAACGCTGTCTTAAAGCTTTTTATAAAAGCGCCGTATGTAACCGGCGTTATCTCACTCTCGCCTATAAAGATTGAAAACAGTACAGTGGTAATAGTCATACTTAAAGACATTCCGACCCCCCTGACTGTTGATACTGACCCGGATACAATGCCGTAATATTTTTTATTAACAGAGCTCATGATGGCATTGGTATTCGGAGAAGAGAACAGAGCAAATCCGAAACCCAGTACAAGCAGGATGCCGATTATCATTATAATAGGGGAACCGGGCTTAAGAAATATCAGCATAAATAGCCCGATCGCGGTAAAAGCCATTCCTGCTGACGCTATGGACGCGGGCTCTATTCTATCAGACAGTTTGCCCGCGAACGGTGAAACCAGGGCCTGCATAATCGGCTGTGCAGCAATAACAAGCCCGGCAGACTGCGGTGAAAGTCCTGTAATATACTGCAGATAAAGACTCAGCAGAAAGGCAGTCGCGAAAGTAGCCGCGTAACTTATAAGGGCGGCAAGAGTCGAGAAAGTGAATATCCTGTTATTCTTAAACAGCCTCATTTCAAATACAGGATTTTCCACTTTAAGCTCATGCTTTACGAATAACAGAAGCCCGGCTGTCCCTGGCAGAATTATTATAAAAGCTTTTATTGCCGGCAATAAAGTCAGACCGTACATGAACATAATAAGAGAGACCCCGTAGATCATGCTGCCCTTTATATCTATCTTCTCCCCTGCGGCGCCTGCCCATTCCCCTTTAACAAACACGACAGCCAGAAATATGCACACGACTGCTACCGGAATGCTCGCGACAAATATAGACCTCCATGTGAAATAATGCGTAAGCAGTCCGCCCAGGAAAGGACCTGAGGAAAGGCCGATGTAAGTTGCCGCAACCGTGATGCCAAGTGCTTTGCCTCTTTCACTGGAAGGGAATATCGAAATAATAAGCGCGAGCCCTGAGGTTAAGAGAAAAGCGGCACCCATGCTCTGCATGATCCTGAAAACGATGAGACTCTCGATAGACCATGCTGAAGCGCATAAAATACCGGTAAATGAGAATATAATCAGTCCCCAGATCAGCGTCTTTTTCCTGCCGTAAATATCCGCGATCTTGCCGGCGGGTATCAGGAAAACCGCTGAAGCAAGAATCGTGGAATTGACAACCCAGCCGAGAAGTACCGCGTTCACTGAAAAGACCTTCTGAATAGAGGGCAGGGCAATATTTACGCCTGAAACCATAAAAGGAGCTATGAACGAAGTCATAGCTGCCACAATAATAGCCGAAGTCTTTGTTGCTTTGTCAGTCATGGATGTGATCCGTTATTTAATTAAATTTAGAATAATAAAACAGTGCAACAGCTCCGACGGGAACTTTCCGCGGAGTATTTTATTTTAAGCGATCAGCATAAAATATGGGCTTTTAAAAAACAATGTTATTATTTTTTCGGTGAAGGAATTTATATGACGGATCTGAAAGGTCCGATGTCCTCACATGTTCGTTTCGGTTTTCAAAGAACGATGATAATTCCGTAGGGTAGCAGGCAACGGCCTGGAACAGGACGATGCCTGAAACAGGACGATGCCTGATACCCTAGTCTGTGCCGCGAA
>CAZVYR010000184.1:0-7821 GCA_964631555.1 uncultured Leptospirales bacterium | reverse complement strand
AGGTTAAGGCGTTCAACAGGCTTCTCGCCCTCCATCACGAGTTGTGTAAACCCGGTCCTGTCCCTCAGATCATGAAATTCAATACCCCCTAAATTCCTTTTCCTGTGTATCCATCCCGCGAGAGTAACGCTTTTACCAAGCATGCCTTCCAGATCTTTGCATAAAGCGCGGTTTGTTTTTCTTCCGGAAACAGCAGAATACCCGGCCGAAATCTTCCTGATATTCTCTATTGTATAAACCGCGGAAGCCCTGTGTATTTGCTCGCTGTCCGTTTCACGTTGTACGGTAATGGATTCTTTTTTAATCTCCAGTATTTTATCCAGAGGAGGAATAAAACTCTCCTTTTGCCTTTCTTCAAACGCTGAAGCAATCCTGAAAAGATTCTGTTCATCAAGAGGTCTGGCAATGAACTGCATACCAAGAGGCATGGCATTATACTTGCCCGAAGGAACAGATATCGCGGGCAGCCCTGCCAGGTTGGGAATTACAGTCGTTATATCCGACAGGTATATTTTCATTGGATCTTCCAGGCCCTCTCCGTGCGCAAACGCGATATCAGGTGTAGAAGGCAGCGCTATAATATCAAAAGACATGAATATATTCTTTAGTTCTTTTCTTATAAGGGCTCTTACTTTTTGGGCTTTCCTGTAATATTCATCATAATAGCCTGACGAAAGTACAAAGTTTCCTAAGAGTATTCTCTTCTTCACTTCTTTGCCGAATCCATAAGACCTGGTTGTGAACAGCATCTCCTGGTAATCAGCCTGCTTGCCGCTCCTGAATCCGTATTTGACCCCGTCATATCTCTCAAGGTTTGAACTGGCTTCAGCGCAAGCAATAAAATAATAAGCTGCAATTACGTATTTCATAGACTCTAGTGATACTCTCTGTATAACTGCGCCCATATCCCTCATGGATTTAAGCGAACCCTCGAACTCATTAAGTATCTCCTGAGAAATCCCTCCGCTGAACAATTCGTTAAAAACAGCTACCTTCAATCCCTTAATGTCCTTGCCGAGTTTGCCCGTGTAATCCGTACTTTCAGTTTCCAGCGATGTCGAATCTTTGGTATCATATCCCCTGATAATATTCATCAACAGGGCATTGCCGTATACGTCCCTTGAAAAGGGCCCTATCTGGTCAAGAGAAGAGGCATAAGCCACGAGCCCGTACCTGGAAACCAGCCCGTAAGTCGGCTTGCTTCCCACTACCCCGCAGAATGACGCAGGCTGTCTTATTGAACCCCCGGTATCGCTTCCAAGCGCCAGGGGCACCATGCCCGCGGATACAGCCACAGCAGATCCGCCTGAAGACCCCCCCGGCACCCTGTGAATATCCCATGGATTCCTAGTATGGCAATAGCTTGAATTCTCACACGTAGACCCCATGGCGAATTCATCCATGTTTGTTTTGCCTATAATGATCCCCCCGTTATCCTTTATCAGTTTAACAGCAGAAGAATCGTACGGAGGATTATAATTCTCAAGTATCCTTGAAGCACAGGTCGTGGGCATGCCCATGCAATGCATGTTGTCTTTAACAGCCACAGGAAGGCCGTCAATTGGTCCTCTTTGCGCGCCTCTGGACCGCCTCTTATCGCTTTCCCTGGCATCTTTGAGCAGATCATCCTCATCGCGTATAAAGACAAAGCTCTCAAGTACAGGGTCATATTTACTTACCTGGTCAAGGCAGGCTCTCATGAATTCCTCGCATGACAGTTCCCTGCTGTTTATCAGGTTAATTATCTCTTTTGTATTCCTTTGCGTTAATTCACTCATAAAAACGGAGTCCTCTATAGATCGGGATTATTTAGTCATTTTAAATATGAATGCATATAAATTCAAATGTATTAAATACATTTCAATTTTTTAATAAACATCAATAAATAACAAAAAAGAATTGTTACAATATTGTAAATTTTGTAATTTTTTTTAAGTTCTTTTGTTTGACATTATTCTGTTAAAAAAATATCCTGCATCCTGCGCTTTCATAACATACGGACTTCTTAAATAAGACCTGTTAAAGAGGCAATAAAAAATGGAAGAAAAGATAAAAATAATCGGCGAGAGCCTTTACAGATTTCAGGCAGCTATTAACGAAAGCGGTGAAACGCTTGAGGATTACATAGCTGAGAATTATTCAGGCAAATGGATTTCCGATGAATTGTACAATGTTATGGCCATAAGGACTACATTTGTAAATTCAATGAACCAGTTTCTCGTCAAAGAAGGTCTTTTCAACCTTGAAAAGGTTATGCTCAGTATAATTACAGATCCGCTTGCACATGATATTGAACATACTCCCGCGATAGAATACAAAGGACATACATATCTTTCCACACACAGTATGATATACAGTAAATTTCTGGCCTGCTCCAACCCGCGCATAAATGGTATTTTCGTAGACTCACCAAATATACGCCTTGAGATCGAAAGCCCCACAGGGGCTCAGAGAGGAAAATATCTCGCTGATTTTTCCCAGATGGATATCGAGATCAGGCGCAACAGGGGAATTACTCTTGAGCAGTACTATAACGACGAAAAAAAAGTACTGGAGATATTGAATGAGGATATGATCAAGGCAAAGAATTTTTTTGAAAGAATGATCGTTTTCGCATGCGAAGAGATCAACAAAATAAATACGCAAAATCTCATAGACCTCGGCATAATAATCAGCGTGCCCGAAATCCCCTTCCCGGATTTTCGCAAGGATGACTGTGCAAAAAAATACGGATTAAAGAATTTTGAAGAGAAAGCAGGAGAGGAGGCCGACTCCCAGTTCTTCTGGATCACCGGCCTGTTACGTGAGAATTACGATCTCATTTATCCGTATTTGCATAAAGACGGATCAAAAACGGAACTGGCAAAATCACAATCCGGAAATATTTTCAATTACGATATGCTTGCTAAGAGCATTGATCATAAAACAGGCAGGCATTCACCCGCAAAAGAAATCCTTTCAGGCGCGATCAGGGAATGGCTTTATGAGCCTATCGTGGAAAGAATTATAGATAATAAGATACTGCCTGCAAGGCCTTTAATCAATAACGGAAACATAGAAAACCTTAACGAGCTTGGAGGCTACGGCCCTTTCCTGCAGTTCGTGTCAATGAAGAATGCTGAAGGCAAATCCCTGTTCCCGGATACATTTGGTGGAGGAATCGGTATTGAACGAACACTCTATACTATGCTCAGAGGTGATAAAATCAAAAAGATAGACGATGTGACCTTTTTCGGGAAAAATCCGGACTCGCATCCCCTGTATCTTTATTAAACCCTGACCGATCTGTTATTTTTGGAGCAGCATAAATCCTGAAGTAATACATCAGACGCTAAATGATGATAATTTGTTTACCAGGAACCTGTTATTTTCCCTGTCCTTTACAGCGATCCTGATAAACTCATTGTTTAAAAACTTAAAATTCGACGCATCCCTGATCAGAATATTGTGCCTTATCAACTCCTCCTTTAAAACCGAAGAAGTAAATCCTCCCAGTATCCTTGCCAGAATAAAATTAGCTGCAGGCTCATACGGCTTCAGCCAGTTTATAGCGCGCAGGCTGTTGAATAAAAATTCCCGTTCCTTATCTATCAGCTTAAAAGACTTCTCCATATAATCTCTGTCCCGAAACAGCACCCTTCCAGCGATATCCGCGAACAGATTGACTGTCCATGGTTCCATGTTCTTCCTTATCTTCGCCGCAAAGTCCCTGTTAAAGTTCAATGCATAACCCAGTCTTAAACCGGGAATAGCAAAAAACTTGGTAAGAGATCGCAGTATAAATACATTTTTATATTCTTTGAACAACCTGGTGTGTACGACAGCAAGGGAGGGATCGACAAATTCAATAAAGGATTCATCGAGCATCACAGTCGTGTTCTTTTTATTCGCGTGCTCTATTATTTTTCTAAGGCTTTCCTCTTTTACAAAAACCCCTGTCGGATTATTGGGGTTACAAATCACGAGAAGCTCATACCCTTTGTCCAACTCCTTTTTTAATCTTTCAATATCAGGCCTGAAACCCTCTTCCTCCTTCAGCCTGTAATGCGTCAGCTTTGCGCCAGCCCGGCTCAGCGCCATACTGTATTCGATAAAAGTTGGAGACAGAATCAAGGCAGTCTTAGGCTTAAAGCTCCTGGCAAATAAAAAGATAAGCTCTGTCGCGCCGTTCCCGATCAAAACATTGTCAATTCCTGTGTTATTATAAAGGGCAAGAGCAGATCTTGTATCAGTATAATCAGGATCAGGATAACTCTGCAGGCTGTTCATATTCCTGATGATCTCTTTCCTGAGCATCTTCGAAATGCCGAGAGGATTTATGTTCGAGCTGAAATCAATAATATCCTCTTTTCTGATATTATATTCTTTTCCCGTCCTGTAAATATTTCCGCCATGCGGCTCCATCAGAATCTTCTCCGCTTTATTTTAAAAATAAACATCCTGGATTGGTAAATATTTGCTGCCGTAATAAATATCAAAGTACGGACACATAAGGATTCAGGAAAAAATTTCCGAGGACTGTCCGAGTTCTTCCTAGTATATGTCCGAGTTCCGCAGGAAATTTTTTCCTGAATCCTTATGTGTCCGGAAGATGCCCGGACAATTATTAAAACAATACTGACACCAAAATCAGTAACCCGCAACCAAAGACAAGCCCGGCCGCAGCAGTTGCATACATGATCCTTATGCTCTTTTGAATATCTTCCTTCCCGGTCTCCTTCAAAGCATCCCCGATATACGGCTTATCCGTTGTCTTTCCGAAATAACTTACAGGGCCGCCCAGCCTGCATCCAAGAGCGCCTGCTACTGCTGCTTCCGAATGAGCCGAGTTCGGGCTGCTGTGCTTATGCCTGTCCCTTAACATAACGCGGAATGAATTCCGCGCATCCATTCCGCAAAGAAAAGCAGCAAAAGGTATCAGTAAAAAGGACGTTATCCTTGCTGGGATAAAATTTAAAAGATCGTCCAGCCTCGCGCTTGCCCAGCCGAAATTTATATATTTCTCGTTCTTATAGCCAACCATGGAATCAAGAGTGCTGGCTGCTTTATAACCCATGCCAAGGGACGCGCCGCCTATAAAAAGATAAAACATCGGCGAAATAATGCCGTCCACAATATTCTCTGAAACAGTCTCTACTGTTGCCCTTACAATATCCTTCTCCTGCATCTTATCCGTATCCCTGCTCACGAGCAATCCGACCTGTCTTCTCGCCGAAGGAATGTCGCCCCTTTCAAGTAACTCATAAATCCTCCTTGCCTCATCCGCAAGAGTCCTTGTTGAAAAAACCGTATAGATCAATATTATTTCCAGGATCAGGGATATTGAGGAAAGATATAATGCAACAAAATAAGAAGTAAATACGACAATAAAGGTCAGGCATATTCCCGCAAATTTTTCGTTACAGGCTTTTCTTAACTTGCTTTCAAGAAATTCAATATACTTCCCTATGAATCTCACAGGATGAGGAAAAGAATATGGATCGCCTAATACAAGATCAAGAAAGAATCCTGAGCATATACTAACAACATGAGACATTATCTGCATACAGTATACTGTAAATTTTTTTCATATCTATATTATTTCTGACAACCTCAGCAAGTCTGTCAAACTCATACTCTTTATTTTCGGAATACGTGCCCGCTGCCGCGACTGGAGCAAGCCCCCTGGCTTTCCTGATATTGTTCAACAATCCCCTTGTGAATTCCATATTGTCAAAAATGCCGTGGATATATATCCCGAATGCGTTGTTGCCGAATGTGCCCTGTATCCCGTTATCAGTCTCAGCAACAGCAAGCTCATCACACGTGCCTCTGCTGATTCCCATATGTATCTCGTAACCGCTGATCATACTCCCTTTAAGTCCCTCAAATAACCCGCTGCTTGCCGAGATAGTGCCCTTAACCTGCTTTGTGATCTTGTCTTTTGCTATCACCGTATTCACATTGAATATTCCAAGCCCATTAATTGTCTTATTATCCCCTTCTATGCTGTCCGGGTCTTCAATACAGTCGCCAAGCATCTGGTATCCCCCGCAAATGCCGATTAAAACCGTACCCTGTCTGTGCAGTTCCACTATCTTTTTTTCAAGACCCGACTCCCGGACAAACAGCAGGTCTTCTATCGTATTCTTACTGCCCGGCAGAATTATCACATCCGGTCTGTCGATTTCTCCCGGCCTTTCAATATAATTCACGCTCACATCCTCATACATGGACAGCGAGTCAAAATCCGAAAAGTTCGATATATGAGGCAGCTTCACAACATTGATCTTCACTTCCCCGTCAATGTTCTTCTTTGCGAACCTCTCTGTCACGCTGTCCTCATCTTCAAGATTTATCTTTATATATGGGACAACGCCCAGCACAGGGATATTGATCATTTCTTCCAGCGTCCTGATTCCCGGTTTCAGTATCTCCACGTCGCCTCTGAATTTATTTATGATAACGCCTTTAACGCGTTTCTTTTCCTCTTCAGTCAGAAGAAAAATCGTACCAACGATCGAAGCAAACACTCCACCGCGATCTATATCTGCAACAAGTATTACCGGCGAATCCGCGATCTCAGCCATGCCCATGTTCACAATATCATTATCCCTGAGGTTGATCTCAGCCGGGCTTCCCGCACCTTCTATAACAATGATATCCCACAACCTGCTGAGTTCCCCGTATGCTTTAACAACGATCTCTCTGGCTCTTGACTTATATCTGTGGTATTCCTGCGCGTCCATATTGCGGAACACCTTGCCGTTTATAATCACCTGCGCCTTCTTATCTGAAGTAGGTTTAAGAAGCACGGGATTCATCATAACAGATGGGTCAATACCACATGCTTCAGCCTGCACCACCTGGGCTCTGCCCATTTCCCCGCCATCCTTTGTTACAAAGGAATTGAGCGCCATATTCTGAGACTTAAACGGTGCTACCTTATATCCGTCCTGTACGAATATCCTGCACAATGCGGCTGCTATAATACTTTTCCCTACAGAGGAAGCAGTCCCCTGCACCATAATATTCCTTGCCATAAAAAAATCTCTCTTCTGAGTAATTACATTTTAAAATAACACATTTTATAGTCTTTGTTAGTTACTTTAGGATTTATCCCCGCCCGCAGGGCGGTACCGCCCTGCGGGCGGGGTGGATTGCTAATCATTCCAGTTTTCATTTAATGATTTCAGGTAAACATAATCATCCGTAAAATTCAACCTTGATACAGTCGCATTATCCACACGGAATTTCCAGCAATTCTCCAGGGAGCCTGTTATAAACTCACTAAGTAATGTCCTTATACAGCCACTGTGAGTAATAACCACTATCCTGCAGTCGTTATCCATATTTTCCTGAATGATTCTCCTGAATTCATCAATCACTCTCAATGCCATGACCCTGAAACTTTCGCCTCCGGGCACATCGTAGTCTATCCAGTCGTCCTCCCATCTCTCCAGCTCGCCCGGGTACTTTGCCCTTATCTCTTCATACTTAAGCCCTTCCCAATCCCCGAAGTTCATCTCACGTAAATTTTGACTGTACACTTTCGGATTCACAGGCTCTATCCCCTCACCTGTTTCCCTGCATCTTTTTAAATCGCTTGAATAAACACGGTCGATCTTTTCTTCTTTCAACATTGTTGCCAGGCGGGATGCCTGGTCTTTACCTTTGGTGTTAAGGCTAATATCAGTATAACCGCAAAATCTTCCGATTATATTGTATTCCGTTTCTCCGTGCCTTATCAATAATACTTCCATCTTATTCCCTTTCCTTACCTGAAAAACGCCGAAACCCTGCTAACCTCAACCAGGGATAATATTATTTAATCCATTGTAT
>CAZVYR010000183.1:0-7871 GCA_964631555.1 uncultured Leptospirales bacterium | reverse complement strand
TTCTCCAAAGACATCATATCCTGAAGGAGAGCCTCTTCAATCATTTACAGCAATCGGTAAAATTATTTCAGGAAATATTTATCAATTTGAAATGAGCCCTGATTTTATACCATACAGGCTGGATGTTAGTTATATGAAATGTCATGAAGCACCGGTTAAACCATTAATTAATAAACTATCATTTATAAAAAACAAATCTCATTGGGGATCTGATTTCAGATTTGGGCAGATTAAAATAACACAATCAGATTTTAAAATTATTGCTGATGCTATGGGATGTGAAGATTATAGAGAAGTACTTAAATAAAGAAGTACTTCCTGTCTTTCAATTCAGAATTTTGATAAACTGCAGCCAGTCATTTCAATTAACAAAAGAAAATTTCGAAAATTCAAACTATTAACTGCTGAAGAATAATGTAAATATATAGCCCCTGACTATTTAAATAAAGATTATCAGGAAATCATTGAACAAGGCAATATGAAATAATTTCATTAAAGCAGGATTTGTCCGGGGCGAGCGGGGGAGGGTATATGAACCTTGATTCATAGAATTAATGGATTAGCATGATCGGATTATCCTGAGAGTCGCAATTCGCGTGTAATATCACAATGGAGATGCACGGTAGTAATTCGGTTAGGAGAAAAAAAATTAAACAATAATTGATTGCATTTTAGCGGCAAAGGGTATAAATAATAGTTCGTGCGCCAATCGCAGCTTGGTGCTTTTTGTATAGAGAAAGTTTTTACCGGGCAACCGGCAGTTCTATCTTGATGGCACTGCGATTGGGGCGAAGGAAGGGCAAATGTCTAAGGAAACGAATGAACGGCGATTTAACGGAGAACCAGACCAGTTGCGATCCAGCGAAAGGCTGGCTCTTCTTGAACTAGATCGGGTAATTACACTCAGCATCGAGGGCTTGGGGGTGGGACGCATACTGGATGTTGGAACAGGCACTGGCATCTTTGCGGAGGCGTTCCGCGCAAAGGGTTTTGAAGTCGTGGGCATTGATGGCAGTGGTGTTATGTTGGAGGTAGCGAGACGACTAGTGCCTGAAGCGGAATTTAAGCAGGGTAGTGCTGAAGCGATCCCCTATGGCAATGGAGAGTTTGATCTGTCTTTTTTAGGCCTTTTGCTTCACGAGACGGATGATCCGGTGCAGGCTCTCAGGGAAGCTCGGAGGGTAGCAAGGTCAAGAGTGGTCGTACTTGAATGGCCCTATGTGCATGACGGCCACAAACCACCTCTTGAGCACAGGCTTAGTGTTGAGAGAGTTCTGGACACTGCGAAGCGGGCCGGACTGAAACGCGTCGAGCACCAGAGGCTGACTCACACTGACCTGTATCTGATGGCGGTGTAGCCAGTAAAAAGTATGATCCGGTTTGGTTTCGCTGCCGAACAAGGGCATGCACAATATCCCGAAAGTTTTCGTCCGGAACTTAGAAGCTTTTATCTTTACAGGATTTATTCTAAGGAGACATCATGAAAAAATTATTGTTTTTTATCAGCACCCTGTTTTTACTCGCGATCTTTTCCTTCCCATTATTTTCGCAAGAAACGGAAAAAGAAGATGATACAAACAGCCTGTCGGCATGGGTAGGCATAAATTACATCCCTTTAAGCAAATGGTCTTTTTCCGGAGTGGTTTCCGGGAACAGAGATATTGAATACGATATGGAAGCCACGAAATTTACGTCTTATGAAACAAACATACATTATAAGCCCGCGGATATTTCCATTGGAGGGAACATAAACGTTGAAGACAATGTTATAGGTAAAATTGAAAAGGCATTCGGATACATCGGATATAAAAATACATTTATCAGATATTCATCAGGAACCATCAGAGGAGAGGCGCATTGGAAAGGAACCCTTGCACCTAAAATGGAAAGTAATTTCTCATTCAACAATCCCTACAGAGGGATTGATTTTTTATATACTTTTGACGGAAGGGGCTCATTATATGTAGGGCTCGGATATACATATCTCGAAGCACCTCTGGAAATATCTACGCTCGTAACCCCGGGAGGAAAAGAAAATCAGACTGAAGGCGTCCCGGTCTATGATAAATCTTTCAAGGTCAAGGTATATTCTTTTGTGTTTGGCTTCGACAATCTCCATAATGGATCCGCAGGCCTCGGATTTTTCGTATCCGCGCAGGATAAAGTAGGTTTCGGGCAGGGAAGGATGAGCGATTCAACAGTCAGGTCTGCGGAATATTTAAATCCCGGACATGAATTAACGGACACAACCCCCGTTCTCGCTTATGTGGAAAATGACTCAAGCATTGGTATAAGTTACAAATATATGACCGGGGATTTTACATTTATCGTGGCCGTCGGATACAATCTCGTATTGTCAACTGTGTTTACCTTCGGAGCGGCGGCTGAAGAAGCATCTGATCTCGGGTACGACGCGAGTTATGAATCCTTCAGGCACGGGGTTATTTTCAAAGCAATCGCGATGTGGTAGAAGAGTGCAACCGTTACATTATATACAGGAAGACACATTGGCCCCATGCGTCCTGCACACACATAACATTTTCGTTTTTATCAATTATTTTTTCCAATTTTGCTGCTGTTTCTATTTCGTAAATAGCGGTTTGTAATATTTTCATTGTATTATTTTTTTTAATGAGCATTAAATATTTTCTATTTGATTTGCTGTTTGTTCAGCTGCAATTACAATAGCATTGCCTGCAGGCAAGAAAGACTGATAGTGTTGGGCAGAATAACTCAGGTCGATTAAATCGTAAACCGTTGCTTCTTTCTGAATGGCAAACGAAATTAAGTCAATAAGAGTCGTTACAGGTTCTCCACTAATAACCTGGCCTCCAAGTATCTTTGCTGTTTTTTTATCAGCTAACAGTTTCGCTCTGAGTTCTTTTTTACCAGGCATAATCGGGAATTGGGTGGTTAACTGGCTATAGCCTTTAACTATTTTAAATCCTTCATCAATCTGCCCAAGGTACTGATAAAGTAGTTGAATAAAAAACTGTCTAAGATTGCATATTCGAACGGATGGTAAGGGCGGATGCTGAAAATTTTGGATTAGCAATCTTTTACTGCTTTACCTTCCATCCATATATAATTTACTAAGCCTTGCCATCTCTTATTTTTTTGTTGAGTTGAATAAAATAAATTGAGTTATATAAATTTTTGCAAATAAGAAAAAATATAAACGAGTTCATTAAGTAATTGAAAATTTAAATTTGATCTGTCAGAAGAAAAAATATTTTGACCGGCAACATATTATTAAATTTAAAAGGAACATGTGAAAAATATGTCTCAAGAAAGCATTGATTCCAAAGTATATCGAAAACTACAACAAAAATTAGATGCATTGCCTATTGCTTTCCCGGCAACTGAATCCGGCGTTGAAATTCGCATATTGGAGCATCTGTTCACCCCTGAACAGGCACAAATCGCCTTATCGATGAGTTTTATTCCAGAACCGGCAGCAGTTATTCAAAAACGATTGAAGAAAAAATACCCTGTTGTAACCGAACTTGAAAAAATTTTAGATCAAATGTCTGATCAGGGGAGTATTGCCAGAAGCATTACCAGAGATGGGCTGAAAATTTTCAGTATTATCATGTTGGCCATTGGTATGTTTGAATTTCAGGTTGATCATCTCAAGAAAGAATTCTATGAGGATTTTAAACAATATATTGATGAAAAATTCCGCGATGCCCTCTTAAATCCCAAATTTACTCAACTCCGTCCTGTACCGACCACAGGATCCATTACCCCGGATCTCAATATTATGCCTTACGATGACATACGGCAAGTTCTATCTCATCATCGAGGTCCTTACCTGGTGGTTAATTGCGTCTGTAAAGAAGGGCAGGATTTAGTCGGGCATCCTTGTAAAGCAACAAAAGAGCGGGAAATTTGTCTGCTCTTTGGCAGTGCTGCTCGAAATTACAAAGATCACGGATGGGGACGGGAGATTACGCTGGAGGAAGTATTTCGAATTTTGGATAAAGGTGAACAAGACGGTTTAGTCGTGCAGCCTTCCAATTCTCAATATCCATTTTGTGTTTGCCTGTGCTGTGGCTGCTGTTGTGAGGTGCTATCCAATGCAAAACCCCTGGATAACCCTTCCCAATATTTTTATTCCAACTATTACGCGGTGACAGATGATGATCTCTGTATTGGTTGCGGTTTATGCATTGATCGTTGTCAGATGGATGCCATTACACTGGAAGATGGTAAAAGCAGAGTTGATCCAGGAAGGTGTATTGGCTGCGGCTTATGTGCAACGGTGTGTAATCCGAGGGCAATTCGACTGAAGAAGAAGGATCATATAACAATGCCTGCGAAAGATACGACGCAATTTTATCTTAGTCTTATGCGTGCCCGGGCGGGAAATGCCAAAATGATTCTGATGATGACCCGTCGGGCTCTGGGAATGCCCATTCCCTGAGAACCAGGCCGGTTAGTTAAAATTTCGTCTTATTTTTTACAAAATTATTTTTGCTAACATCGGGAACTGACAAAGTTTATTATAAAAAGGGAAGCCTGGATGGGGAAGGTATGGAAAATGGCCGGCCTTGCAAATGCTTTCATCTATATGCACCTGGCTGCCGCCGCTCTCGGCCTGGCCTCCCAACATGGATATCGATCACGCACACAGTTTATGTTCAGGGTATGATAGAGGACCTTCTAGGTATACCGTCTGAACTTGAGGTGTTTGATATGATCGCGCTCGGGTATCCGGCTATAGATCCTAACCGCAAGCTGATGCGGGAGCCTGACGAAATGATACATTGCGATGACTGCGGTAAAGACGATTTCAGAGATATGAGCGAGGTCAGGTATTTTGTTAAGCACGCCAGGAACTGGACCATTGGAGCCCATCGGGGAAAAAGCAAAGACGGCTCTGACTGAATATGAACAGCAGTGAGGGTTTCCGGTGCTTTTACCCGGAAGCCTGATATTAATAGCTCTGTTTGTAACAGTTAGGGCTGTATTTTTTTGAATCATTTGCTATGTTAACAGCATTATCAATGCGGTTCATACAGCTTGTTTAAAAATTATATGAAAAATATTACTGATTCTGTTTGGGATGAAGGGCTAGGTTGAAGGTTCGTAAAAGAGCCGGGAGAATAAATCACTGCTGAAGTATTTTTCTACTAAACCCGGCAAACTGGTTATTAGTTGTAAATGTACATGAAAAAATATTCTGCTATAATAAAGCGCCTTTTAATGGCTTTTTCCCTTGACATTTGGGATATTCCGGGAATAAGTTAAACAAGTGATTTTATGACTGCAATTCCCGTCACAATCAACAGAGAAAACCGGGAATTGAGCTGATTCGTTCAGGAGACAACTTATGATTAATGACACAATTTCACATATTGAGAAGAACATCCGGAAATCTTCGACGCTAAATAAAAATCAGAAGAAGGAGCTTCTTCAGCAGATCAGGAAGCTTCGAAAAGAAATTTCGGTTCTGTCAAAGACTAACCCTGAACAGGCAGAATCCATAGCCGGTTTTACTCAGGTATCCATGCATGAATCCATCCATGGTGAAAAAAATTCTGTACTCGCCCAACTGTCGTTCAAGGGGCTTAAAGAATCAGTCCGTAGATTTGAAGTGTCACATCCACAGCTTGTGGCTGTTATTGATGAAATCATGGGACTATTGTCCGCTATGGGAATATAAAAAATTCATTGTTTTGAAAATATTCTCTTCCATTATCTCGTATATCAATATAGTGCCTGAAAAATTGGTTGAACAGGTTCGGTTTTATAGGGGTGCTTTGTTACAGCATGATTCTACTTCGGAAAATATTTCCGGCCTGTCTGTTACTCCGGCATGTTCCAATACGCTATTCAGGTATCCCGGCTTAAAAAAGGTTTGAGCCTTCGGCATTTTTTTCTAAAAATAAAATAGCGATTTTGTCAGGCTTCTGTTATAAATTTTTTCGTAATTGTTATGCGGCGAAATTGAATACTTGTCTTCAAAGAGCATGACTATGAAGAGAAGTGTAAAAAAAAATAGATTGGCCATCATCCACCCTTTTCATCTTGACAAATCATCAGAAACCACAGAAATTATTTTTTAAAGTAAATAGAGAAGAAACCTTCTGAGAAACTAAATTTCATAATATCACATTTTATTGTTTATTTTAGTTTCTTCAGGATTTGTCCCAGCCCTGCGGGCGGGGTGACTTGCTAACAAGGTAGTTGAAGCAGGATTTGGCTGGAGCGTTGTATTTGGTGAATGTCTTGTGAAGTTCGAAAGCGATTATTTTGTTAATGTCAGTACTAATACTCGCCAAACCTCTTAACTGAATCTTATGCCATAGGGGAAAAATGAGAATGGAAGAATCAACAAAAACAGACAATAATCACAATTCTCTGATTGATGTATTCAGGCTTACGAAAAAGTTTGGCGAAATAACTGCTGTTAATGATATATCTTTTTCTTTGGAGAAAGGGGAAATTTTCGGATTTCTTGGTCCGAACGGGGCAGGAAAAACAACGACTATCAACATGCTCACCGGACTTTCCAGACCGGACTCAGGAACAATTAAAGTTGCAGGGTTAGATTGTACTAAAAAGCCGAAGGCAGCACAGCATTTAATCGGAATTATTCCCGATGAAAGCAACCTTTATCCGGAACTATCCGGTTTTGATAATCTTTGTTTCTGTGCGTCATTATATGGTATACGCAAGAACGAACGCCGGAAGCGGGCAGGAGAATTGCTGCAAACTTTCGGGCTGAAAGACGCAGCCAACAGGAAATTCGGCGGTTATTCCAAAGGAATGAAACGTAAACTTACCATTGCGGCAGGCATTATTCACAGTCCGCAAATCCTGTTCCTTGATGAACCTACGACTGGCATTGATGTTGCCAGCGCACGGCAGATCAGGCAGCTTATTTCAAACCTTCACAATACCGGAACAACCATTTTCCTTACCACTCATTACATTGAAGAAGCAGAAAGGCTTTGTGAACGCGTTGCTTTTATTGTAAAAGGACAAATCGTAAAAACAGATAATGTTAAAAATCTTTTGCAGCCTTTAATGGGTAAGCAGATACTGACAATGTCAGTTTCCGGCAATGTTAGGGATTTACCAGGCGTATTTGCTGATGCTTTTCCTGACTATAGGTTTCAGATTCTTTCTTCAGAGCAAATCAGTATCGAATCAGCCGGTACGATTAATCTTGGCAGACTTGTGCGGTTTATGGAGGAACATGAAATCGAAGTTACGGAAGCCAGAAGATTAGTCCCGACACTTGAAGATATTTTTGTTAGTGTTACCGGCATTGAGGCAAATATTTTAAACAAAGAAGCCGAAAAAAAAGGAGGTGCAGCATGAAGGGTAAATGGATTGCTTTTTGGAATATCCTGATGAAGGACATGCGTACCTATTATCTCAAACCGCCTAATATCAGTTGGGGATTGATTTTTCCGATAGCCTGGACAGGAATGTTTTTTATAAAGTCAGGCAAAGGTTTTGAAAGCATACCGGGTCTGCTTCCGGGTGTGATCGCAATTTCGGTGCTGTTTGGAACAACTTCAATGCTTGCAGTGACTGTAACATTTGAAAAAAAGAACCGTTCATTCGAGAGACTATTGCTTGCTCCAATTTCATTGAATTTTCTTATGCTGTCCAAGACAGCAGGAGCCATTTTTTTTGGTTCAGTTAACGCGGTTGTTCCTATTGCTCTTGCTCTGATTTTGACTGATCTTTCATCTGTTTCGTGGGGAATCATATTGCCTGCTGTTATATTGATTGCTATTGTCTCTACATTTCTCGGGCTTTTTATTGCGGTGTCTGTCAGCGAGGTATTTGAAGCTCAGACTTTTTCTAACTTCTTCAGATTTCCGATGATTTTTCTTTGCGGTCTATTTTTT
>CAZVYR010000182.1:0-7920 GCA_964631555.1 uncultured Leptospirales bacterium | reverse complement strand
CAAAACGACCTGATAGGACGTACCGAACTTTCATTCGACTAATAATCCAGTAAAAGGAAAATACAACTATGAATAAAACAACAAGCGCGGCAAAACTGACAAGTGAAGAGAATATCGCCCGGAACCGCGATACTTATAAAAACGCCTGGCTGGTAGACACAGACCCGCAGGCTATAGAGCCTTTTGACAAGGAATGGGGCGTCGGCATTTCAGGAAATACGCCGAACCCGTCTCCCTTTGAAAGAATAAATAAGATACTTGCAATAACCGAGAAGACCACAAACGGTTTTATACCTCCCGAAAGGGCCGAGCTTGTAACTGAAGCATTCAGGGACCATTCAGGCGAACCTCAGATACTGAAAAGCGCCTATGCGATAGCAAACGTACTTGATAAAATACCCATATTTATCTTCGACCACGAACTCATAGTCGGCTGTCTCGGCTGCGAAAAAAAAGGAGCACCCGTACATCCCGTATTCGGCCTTAACTGGGTTGTCGACGAAATGCGCGACGGCCTCATGGATTACAGCGAAGAACGCACTCACGATTATTTCAGCTATACCAAAGACACTCAGGACAGGCTCGAAGCTCTGCGCAGCTTCTGGAAAGGCAACACCATAGAAGACATGACCAACGCCATGCTCGACGATGAAATACTCAAAGGCTCTCACGCGGGCAAGGGAGTTTTCTTCGCCGACGCTTACATATTCTGCGGTGCAGGCCATCTCGGCCTTGACTATGAACGTCTCTTCCGTCTCGGTTACGGCGGAATACGTGAGCTTATAGTGAAAAGCGCGGAAAAACTCTCTGTCTCAGACCCCGAAGACCTTAAAAAGCGCGCATTCCTGAAAGCTGCCTTAATCGCAAATGAAGCCACGATCCGTCATATAGAGCGCTATGCCGATCTCGCCGATAAAATGGCGGACGAAGGAAATGATACAGCCAGAAGCGGGGAACTCCGCAAAATCGCGGAAAACTGCCGCTGGATATCGGAAAACCCGCCGCGCACATTCTGGCAGGCAATTCAGCTTGTCAGCCTCACCAACACGCTCATACACATTGAATGCAACGGCCACTCCATCTCCTACGGCCGGTTTGACCAGTACTTGTACCCGTTCTTTAAAAATGATATCGCTACAGGCGAAGCAACACGTGAATTCATGCAGGAGTTAATTGAGAATTTCTTTATCAAGATCTGGGACCTTAATAAGCTGCGCAACCATATACTGATCAAGACATTCGGCAACGGAGGCGTAGGAGGAACAGCTCTCACAATCGGCGGCATCAAAAAAGACGGCAGCGACGGTACGAATGAACTTACTTACATGGCCCTTGACGCCCACGCGCATGTGCGTATCCCGTGCCCGTGGCTGGCCGTAAGGCTGCATGCGAACACACCCTGGGAGCTGAAGGTCAAGACTGTAAACCTTATCCGCATGGGAACAGGCGAACCCAAGATATTCAATGACGATGTGGCAATACCGAGCATGCTCACCTCCGGCATTGAGATTTCAGATGCACGGGACTACCAGGTCGTCGGCTGCGTCGAACCTGACATACCCGGAAAATCTTATGGCTGGAAAGACTGCGGGCACATGAACATAGCCCGGGTGCTTGAACTTGCTGTTAACGACGGGCGCTGCTTTAACTGCGGCCCTGGCTGCATGCGCTGGGAGAAATGCGGAAAGACCGGCGGGCAGCTCGGCCTGAAAACCGGAAGCCTTGCCGACTTTACATCCTTTGACCAGGTACTCGAAGCCTACGATAAGCAGATGGAATACTGGTGTGACAGGCAGATAGCGCTTCTTAACGCTGTGGATCTGGCCCACCAGCAGCTCAGGCCCCTTCCCTTCCTGTCCACAATCATGGACGGCTGTATTGAAAACGGAAAGGATATCACAGCAGGAGGCACAAAATACAACTTCTCCGGCCCCCAGGGCGTTGGAATAGGCACAGCCGGAGACGGGCTTGCGACAATAAAACAGCTTGTATTCGACGAAAAGCGCGTCACAGGCCGTAAGCTGCTGGACGCTGTTATAGCCAACTGGGAAGGTTACGAGGATCTTTATGCTTATGTCAACAGCGACAGAGTCCATCATTACGGCAACGATGACGATTACGCCGATTCACTCGCTAAATTCGCAATGGACACATGGTGCAAACACATCGAGCATAAACCGAACGCGCACGGCGGTTTCTACCAGCCCGGCGCGTATTCAGTAACAGTAAACGTCGCCCATGGGCAGTGCCAGTGGGCATCAATAGAGGGCCGCAAGGCTTTTGAACCTGTTTCAGACTGCATGGGCGCCGTACATACAAAATGCTGCTCGCACGATATCAGGGGCCCGATAGCTATATGCAAGTCAGTGACCAAGCTTGACCATGCCCGCGCCACGAACGGTACCCTGCTCAACTGGAAATTCTCGCCAGGCACACTGACCGGCGAAACCGGCAGAGACAACCTCATCGCCCTGATAGACGAATATATACACCGCAAGGGAATGCACAGCCAGTTTACTGTGGCCAACCAGGAGACCCTGATAGCCGCACAAAAAGACCCGGATTCATACCGCGACCTGCTCGTCCGCGTAGCCGGATACAGCGCGTATTTTGTAGAGCTTGACAAGTCACTGCAGGACGACATAATCGGACGCACAGAACTGTCATTTGACTGATAATACCAGGGTACGGAGAAGAAAAGCTTGCTGCATCGAAACTCATCAGGACAGCCGTGTGCGCTCGTAAGCAACATACAGAAATACACGATACACGACGGCCCTGGCATAAGAACCGGTATATTCTTTACCGGGTGCACAATGCGCTGCATCTGGTGCAGCAACCCTGAGACAATATTGCCAAAGGCACAGATAGGCTTTTATCCCGCCAAATGCCTGTCCCTTGAAAAATGCGGTTATTGTCTGAAGGTCTGCCCCGAGAGAGCCGGAGGGCCGCTGGAGTTCCGGGACGGCATCCTCAAAGCAGTGCGCATGAGCAAGACATGCGACACATGTATGCGCTGCGTAGACGAATGCCCGCCCAGGGCGATCAAGCTCTGGGGAGAGCTGATGACCATAGACGAAATGATGAAGGTCATTGTTGAAGACAGAAGCTTTTACAGGAAAACAGGCGGCGGCGTGACACTGAACGGCGGAGAGGTATTATACCAGTGGGAAATCGCCGCAATGCTGCTCGAAGAATGCAAAAAAGCAGGGATCAACACATGCATCGAGACTGCGCTGAACGTCCCGGCTGGGCACATGGAGGCAGTATACCGCCATACAGACCTTGTCATTACAGACATTAAGCATATTGACACTGAAAAGCATAAGAAATATACAGGCGCAGGGAACGAACTCATACTGAAGAATATAAAGCGTTCAGTCGCGCTCGGTAAAAAGCTTGTCATCCGCACGCCTGTTGTGCCTGACTATAACAGCGACGAAGAACATATCCGCAAAATCGGCGCATTTATCCGCGACGAACTCGAAAACAAAATAATACAATACCAGCTTTTACCATACCGCAGAATGGGTACCGAGAAGTATGCTTCCCTTGGGATACCATATCCCATGGAAGACTATGTGCCGCCTGAGAGAAGCGTCTGGGAAAGCAACCTCCAGCATCTGGCAGATATGCTTGTGCAGGATTACGGGATACCTGCCGTGGCCGGTTCAAGCAAAAAGATAGAAGTTTGAATATAAAATAAAGGCTTCACCGGAATCCGGGAAGCCTTTATTATAAATTTATTTTATTTCTGAAATCTTAGTTTGCCAGTGAAGCTCTTTTAACGTTTTCTTCCATATAACCTGCAACGGTTTTATCAGTAAGTTTGTAAAACAACATTAAAATTCCTGCAAGCAGACAAACTACCGCGGGTAAGAAAGCGATCAGCTTCAACAGGCTTTGAGTAAACTCCGGTGTAGGAGTCATTCCTGCCGTAAAGCCAATGGCAGCCAGTCCGTATCCGATAGTCGTAGTAGCAAGCGCAACACCGATCTTTATAGGCATAGTGAACATAGACATAATAAAGGCAGTACAGTTTTTACCGGTTTTATAACTGCTGTATTCAGCCGAATCCATATACATAGCAGGCCCTATCGTTATTCCCAGAGAATAACCCATAAAACCGATGCATACCGCTATAATAAAAGCAACCGGGTTTGCACCGACAAAATAGGAAGCTCCGAATCCCAGGGCAGCAAGAAAACTTGATGCTATATAAGTATATTTTTTCCCGAGCAATTTAAGAAAACCGGGAGCAATTACGCTATAAACAAACCCGGCAACTGTAGTAGCAAGCATAAATGCGCTCATCAAAGCCATATTTCCCGCGACATACTGAAAATAATAAGCTGCCATACCAATAGCAGCGAAACCGGAAATATTTTTCAGACTATCTGCTATCATCATGAGTATTAATTGGCCGTTACCGAAAAGAGATTTCAGCATTTCAGACCCGGAAAGCCCTGTCGCTCCGGTCAATTTCTTATTGGGATCGTATTTATCAAATTTTTTGCTGACTTTTGCCAGATTCCAGTAACCTGTAACTTGTAAGGCTGCCAGAATCAGTGCAGTAATGAAAAACCCATATTGCGGACTGAATTTATTATTAAAAGCCATCAGCATAGGAATAGCAGCAAGGCTGAATACAATGGCAGCCGCAGTTGAACCAACGCCTTTTTTGGTTGAAAGCCTTACCCTGTCTATTGCTGTTTCTCCCATTACTCCGATCAATCCCAGTTGAGCGACAAAAGCAAAATTGATACTTACATGGGCAAACACATAGAAAATACAAATTAAAATAACTTTTGAAGTATACCCCATACTAGTCATAGGGACAAATAGTAAAGTAAAGAAAATAAAAGTAGTGACAGGTGCAATAAGCAGCCATGATCTGTACTGCCCCCACCTCATTTGAACCTTTTGAATAATACTGCCTGCGATCGGAATTGAAATCGCATCAGCCAGATGAGTAATAAGCATCATTGTACCCATAGTTGCCGCTAATATTCCTGCCGTATCAGTCATGTAATACGCCAGGTAGGCAATCGTCAGCCACATCATTAAGCTAAACGTAAATTCAGCAGCACCATAGCTGAACACCGAATAGCTGGAAAGCTTTCGTTCTTCCATTCTTTTAACTCCATTATTTATATTTTTGTGTAAAAAAAAAGAAAAAGCGTTTTAGATCTTCTAAAAAGTCAGTGCTATTGTTGGAAGGAATAACAATATATGCTTTTCAAAAAACTTATAGGAAAAATAAATATCTTTCCCTATAAGTCAATATAATTTCTATAAATCAGCCGCTGCTGAATATATTTTGCGAAAAAGCAGATTGAAGGATATTCCCGCGCAGCCGGAATTCTTATTCCGGCAGAAATCCCACATCAAGCCCCGAATAGTCGTGCTCAATGCCCATCTCATCCAGTATCTGTGAGATCTGTCCCCGGTGATGAACTCCGTGCATGACGAACACGCTCAGCAGGTAATGCAGTGGTACCGAATCCGGATTCCCGTCGAACCACTCTACCTTTACAGGCCTCACAAAATCCTCTTCAGTAAGCCCGCCGATGAAATCAACGGTTGCCTGGTCGGCGACTGCTGCAGCCTTCCTGAGGTCAGCCCACTCAGCCTTGCTAAGACTGTCGCTTTCAGGCATCTTAAGGTCCTTAGTAGCTTCAAGCGCAGGCGCAAATACAGCAGTACGGAAAAGGCCGTGGAAATAACCGAACGAGCCAAGCGCATGACAGGCAAGGCCCGAGAGGCTCTTGAAGAAACTCTTCCTGTCCTCATTGCGAGCCTCCTCCGAAAGGCCGTCTAACAATTCAATGACCGAAGCATTGGAACTCTGCGTATACTTCGCATACATAAGCAGCAGATCTTTCATGCAATACCTCCCTTAATGAATTAAATAAATATATATAATATCATCCTTTTTATACTTGCAATCATTTTTATTTCTAATATATGCTTATTTAATACTGTTATTAAAGGTTATATAAATATGGGAACATATAAAAATGACTACAGCAAACAGGAAGATGAATGTCTCTGGGAAATACATGAAATAAGAAACAAATTGCATAAAGAAATTAAAAAAGAGTCTTATCAGGAGATAAATGATAAAGCTAAAATATTATTAAATGAAATGAAAAAAAAATATCACTCTCCCGTTTCCAATAACTGACCCTATGACACAGCTAGGCAACCAGCCGGAAACCCGAAAACATCCTCCGGTAGAGACGCACGGCGTGCGTCTCAATCGCTGCACTTACATAAAACGGATATATTCACACAAGCCATGATTTAAAGATCATCCCAATCATAGTTGATCATTTAAATCATTTTAATCTGCAGTTCACACATTTTTTTCAAATCCCCGAAAAAAAATTCAAATTCCAGTACGAATACCCCTTAATTCGCTGACGCGTTTACGTATATTAAGATATCAAAAAAGGAAAGCATCCTTGATGCCCTCTTCCCGTAATATTATCAATTTGCTAACGACTTCCATGCCCATGGAGAGGCAGGGCTGTCTCATGCTAACACGCCAGCTCCCCAACCCGGCCATCGTCCCCATCCACGTTATTCATCATTTCCTTATCAGGTAATATACCAATCCTGTAAACAGTCTGTTTATGGGTCTGTTTTCAGATATTTCTACGGATGTCGGCGCTTTTTAAGGGTTATTTTTTATCCTGGATCGCGTTTTTTCCCGGAAGGAGCCGGATCTGGTCTGTTCCCTTTTCTGTTCGGATTTGAAACGGAGTGGATTCGCTCAGGGAGCGGAGATAAGTTCCAAGTTGCAGGTTCCAGGTTCCAGGGAAAAGATGAAAGTTTTGAGATTGGTTCGCTTGTTGAGGTGCGATTTAATGACTGCAGTAGTTTAGTTAGATAATAGGAAATATACATGTTATAGCCGCTTATGCTGGTGTTACGGGCTTTTCTGATGAATGCGTATTTTTGTTCGGAATCCATGGACTGCCAGGAGCGCACGGCATCAGCGAACGCGCGGCGTATTATTCGCTGGGCTTCGGTATCAGGATTGCGCGGGATGACATACGTTCGCACGCACTGGGTGCCTCGGTTCACATAAAAGACGACATTACCTATTCGCCCGTGCAGGGATTTTACCAGGTTAGACGGAATTGCTGTTGCCATTGTTTTTTCCCGTGGTGAAGTATATTGTTATTTTTTATTTATATTAGACTTGTTGCGAAACTGGTTTTTCCCCGCGCAGGCGGGGGAAAATCCTCATATTTTAGGAGAAATGCAACAACTCTATTAAGTATATGGTATTAATATACTGAATATATACAATTTTGTCTGCTGTTTTTTTTAATATTTATGTTTTTAATTGATTCTTTATTTATTGAGTACGGCAGCGGACTGTTGAAGGGAGTGTTGACGAAGTATTTCGTACTTGTTCGTCTTTGCTTCTGCTGTCCCCCCGCCATGTCCGGCATGGCGCTTACCCCCGGAGGCAGGGCTGTCTCATGCTGAAATGACATAAGAGGAGGAAAGATTTTAATATAAGATATAAATGAGCAAAAAAAATCACCTTTACCGGTCATTATTAAGAAAATCCATAAAGGCGGAACAACAATGAATAAACAATAAAAAACAGCCGGCTAACCCACGGTTTCAACCGTGTGGTCTCCTGATAAAACTACGACAATTTTTCACATTACTTCGTCAACAATCCCTTCAACCGTGGGGCCCAAAAGCAAACTTGCCGTGAGGGAAGACGAATGACGGAGCCGAAGAGAGTCCTCTGTCATCCCAAATAATTCATAAATTAAATGTTGACTCATTTCATATCCTGTGTTTAATTAATAGAAAAGAATTTATTATAACACAGCACTATTTTCGGAGGTTATTTAATCATGAAAAAAGTATTTTCCGTATTATTTATAGTAT
>CAZVYR010000181.1:0-7943 GCA_964631555.1 uncultured Leptospirales bacterium | reverse complement strand
TTCGGACAAGCAAATAAAGGGAAAGATTATACCTGAAGTATTTAATATAATCTGAAAATTTATTTTTAGGTATTTTCCTGATAAGGATCATATTGTCAATAAGCCTGAAATCCCTGATTAAAATAGATTCCTTCTCATTTACCATAAAGGATATAGTTGCATCAGGATATTTCTCTTTAATAGCTTTAACAACTGGAGTCAGAAGAAGCACATCGCCTGCAGGCCTGAACTGAATCAGGAGAATCTTTAAAGGATTTTGCGGTAACCCAGGTATGGAATATTTTGATTTCATGCAATAAGAAGGTTATTTCTTTTTATACAATACAGGATTCAGGCCAGGATCATTATACATTTTAAACTGTTTGTACAGAGCATATCTTCTCCTGCCTGATCTTATCTCATCTATAAGAGTATTATAAGCTTCGGAAAGATCGTTCATCTGCCTTTTAATTATGTTGAGCTTTTCAGCACACTGCAATCTCAGTTCTTCAGAGGAATCTTTTCTGTTGGCCTCATATTCCATATGATATTTTTTTAACGCGAGAATAGTAAGCCTGTCAATAACGCTTCCCGGGGTTTCCGTGTTTAACGGCGCGTTATCATTGAAATTAAAATTCCGAAATATTATATTATCTATTTCTTCGGTCTTATTAACGCGCATTGCATTGAGTTTATCGATCATTCTTTTTACACCGGCAATCTCTGTATCCGAAGCCTGCATATCGCGGGCCTTGTCTTCCTCATGCCACAGATATGTGTTTATTAATGAAAGCAGTTCAACATGATGCTCGATCCTGTTGCTGTCCTTAAATTCCGTCAAATCAAGCGAGTCATTAAAAGTCGAGAGATCATATTCCAGAGCATGCCATTTCTCTATTATCTGTTCCGAAATTTTTCTTATTGTTTCCGGTGTCGGGATCATTTTTAGCCTGGCCAATAATAATTAATAGTAGTTTTATTGCTTATCATTATCAAATTTTTACCGGATATTTTGCAATAATAAAAATTCAATTTGATCCATAAAAAATGTAACAGCTCAGAAAGGGTGATGCCACTCAGTTTTTGAGTAAATACTAAAAATTTAATTAAACTTAATGACTGCTGCGGGATAGAGGAAAGCAAATGTCAATACAGACTATTGTCAGAATTCCTGAAATTTATAGTCAAATATAAGGCTTGACTAAAAATGAATAATATTTTTTTATTTACTAATATGTTTAAAATCGATTTTTCATGAATAGAGTTATTGCATTTCTCCTAAAATATGGGGGTTTCCCCCGCCTGCGGCGGGGAAATAGCAGCTTTGTAACAAGTCTAATATTTAATATTATCAATAAGTATTAGGAGAGGCGTATCAAAGACAGATCATATAAAAGATACACCTGATAATACCGGATGATTTTATCAAAAAACTTAAAAAAAAATAATATAATAATCAAAGCTAAATCAAAGACCAGGTGGGAATTAATAGAAGAAATGCTGGATTTAGCTATCAAGAATAATGATCTGAATAAAGACGACAGGGAAGTACTTAAAAACGCTCTTTTTGACAGGGAAAGATCGATGAGCACTGGTATAGGCAGGGGAGTAGCCATTCCCCACTGTACAACAGGAGTGGTTGAAGATATAGTAATTGTTATGGCATTCAGCGAGAGCGGAATTGATTTTCAGTCTATTGATAACGAACCTGTACAAATAGCTATTTTCCTGCTCGTTCCAAAGAATAAACTCAAACAGCATATAAAAACACTGGCGGATATCGCGAAAATAATGAATTCCGACGATCTGAGAAAGAAGTTGTTAACACTCAAGAAGCCCGAGACTATTCTGAAAACAATAAATGAGTTTGAGACCAGTCCAAATTAATAAAAATGGATAATTTGTCTAGACTAACCAGCGCGTTTAAAACAGATGACGATCAGGACGAAAAGTCTCTAAGACCTTCCACCTTTAATGAGTTCATTGGTCAAACAAACATCATTGAAAACCTTAAAGTCTTTATAAAGTCTGCAAAAATAAGACAGCAGCCCCTTGACCATGTTCTTCTGGCCGGCCCTCCCGGCCTGGGTAAAACTACGCTTGCGTTCATAACAGCCAGAGAGCTGGGTGTGAATATCAAAGCCACCTCGGCCCCTATGATAGATAAAGCAGGAGATATGGCATCAATACTTACCGGGCTTGAGGAAAAAGATGTGCTTTTTATTGATGAAATACACAGGCTCTCCCCGGCCATTGAAGAGATACTTTACCCCGCGATGGAGGACAGAACAATAGATATAATAATAGGGCAGGGCGTCGGTGCCAAGTCGATAAAGATCGATCTGGCTCCTTTTACTCTCATAGGCGCAACAACCAGGACAGGACTCCTTACTTCAGCCCTGCGCGACAGGTTCGGGATCCCGCTCCGTCTTAATTATTATGAGTATTCCGACCTGCAGAAAATAGCGGAACGCTCTGCAAGTATAATACACAGCAGGATAAATGATGATGCTGCAATGGAAATTGCCAAAAGATCACGCAGAACACCGCGTATAGTTAACCGTTTGCTGAAGAGAGTCGCTGACTTTGCTCTCGTTGACGGACTTAAGGAAATTGATCTGGATATCACGAACTATGCCCTTGAAAAGCTGGATATAGATAAAGCAGGCCTTGACGATATGGACAGAAGAATAATCAGAACAATAATTGAAAATTACAACGGCGGGCCTGTGGGATTAAAGACAATTGCCATATCGGTCGGAGAGGAAACCGATACACTGGAAGATTTTTACGAGCCGTTCCTTGTCCAGTCCGGGTTCCTCAAGCGTACTCCAAGGGGAAGGGAACTTACAAAAAACGCGTATGATCATCTGGGCATAGCTTATAAGTGCGTCACCACTGAAACAAGCGCTTCCCTTTTCGACCAGGAAACGGAAGAATAACACACCTGTATCATATATTTTTCCCTTTGCTTTTTAGTCGTTCCTCCACGCGGGCTGCATCTTCCGGACTATCAACTGCTATACTGTTATAGCCTACTACTGATACGTGAATTGAAAATCCGTTCTCCAGTGCTCTCAGTTGTTCGAGACTTTCCGCTATTTCAAGATCAGAGGGCTTAATGCTGATAAATTTTGTTAAAAAAGCCTTTCTGTAGCCGTATATTCCAATATGTTTAAAGTATTTTATTCCGGGTTTTACACTATATGGTATCCTTGATCTTGAAAAATAAAGGGCCTTCCCCTGAACGGAAAGAACAGTCTTTACAACATTCGGATCGTCTATTTCTTTATTATCAATGATTTCCGTAACAGCGGTCGTCATATCAGCCCATGTATTTATCCTGAGCGACTCAGATACAGTGTTAATTACATCCGGTTCTATCAGAGGCTCATCTCCCTGAATATTTATAACAGCGTCGCAGATCTCATTATCCGCAACTTCAGCAATCCTGTCAGTGCCTGATGGATGTTCCCGTGTCAGCATTACATTCCCACCGAATGACAGAACCTCGTCTTTTATTCTTTCATCATCAGTAGCGACAATCACTTTTTTCAGATCAGCCTTTTCCGCCTGCCTGTATACCCGTTCTATCATGGATTTTCCTGCTATTTTCGCCAGCGGCTTTCCCGGGAACCTGGTTGAAGCGTACCTGGCTGGTATTACACCTATTATAAGCATTGCCTGTAAGTCCTTAATATTGGTTTTTTTATATTAAACCAAAGTTTATTTTACAGCTTCTAATACAGCCCGCCGAAAGAAGCAATTATTATTATAATCTAAAATATAAGCCCTATCAGTCTGTTATTATTATGCAATCATATTTTTAATATAACATTTATACTGCATTTATGGTAATTAAAATTATATTCTGTATTGCCTATGTTGCCGATTATAAAATTAAGAAAAATTCAGATATATCTTTATTATTAAATCTATTAAATCTTTATCGTATAATTTCCGGAATTTGATATGGGGCCAAAAGGTAAAAGCATACTAATTTGCTCAATAATAACGCTGTTCCTTATTTTTATTTATACACCAGTAAGAACCAGCAGGCTGGAGCATGAATTCGCCAGGTCAGTTGTTTTAAAGACAGATAAAATATTTATTTTAATCGCGGGTTTTGAAAAAAATAAAAAATTACAGAATAAAGATCTTTCCAGGTTCTATCAGGTTGTAAAACAAAAATATCCCGGAATTGCCCTTGTGACGATCGCCGATAAAAATAATAAAATACTCAAAGCCGGCAAAGATGAAAGATATATTAAAACAAACACGACTTTAGATTCAATTATTAAAAATTTTCTCGGGAATAGGTTCCGGACACACAAGAAAAGTGAATACACAGTACGATATTATGATCAGACCAGATTTTATATATTCGTAAGGGACATTAAGGGCGGCCGGTTATTACTCGTATTTCCATATAAACTGGATTTGAAGGTTATTTTCCAGTTGATCCTGGAAATTATGTTGATCCTGATATTGTCGGTAATCCTTACAGCAGTTTTCTTTATCAAGAAAAAGAAAAAGCCCGGGGAAAAGAAAGCCGAACCTGGAAAAATCATAAAAATAGAGAAAAAGAAAAAAGAAAAGCGAATAAAAAAAGATGATATAATACCGGGAAGTCATACTGCAGAAGACAAGGAAGAAGAACCCGGAACAATAACAGATTCTTTGGCATATAATGTTATTGATCTGTTCAGGTTCGTTGCAAAAGAGCATGGATCTCAGGACATTACATTATATATAATTGATCTCTCTGCGCACGGAATGAAAAAGATATTCGAACAAAAAGGCGGTTCTCTTAACAGGCTTGAAAGTTCAGCCTCGAAAATAATTCAAATGAAACGCGAAATACTGGAAGAACTAAAAAATTCTTCTATCATTCTGCTGGACCGGGGCAGGAGAGTGTCCATACCTGTTCTTTACGGTAAAGAACTTCTCGGGCTGATAGAGATGTACAGGGATAAAGAATTCCGCGGCCCGGAGATCAATTCAGTTAAATCCAGGTTAAAAAATATTGCCCTGCCTTTAAACGAATATATACAGTCGAAATAAAATACATAAGGAAAACAATTCTAAATTATGCAGCCTATTTCAAAACCGTCTTTTATTGCGTTGTCTATCAATCCAGGCTGTTTACACGACCCCACCAGGTAATATTCAACGCCCTTAATCGCGATCTCATTACATAAGTCTCGGTTGCTGACCATACCTGCCGCGAGGACGACTGTATCGGCTTTGATTTCACTCTCATTATTATCTTTACCCAGCACGAGAACCCGGTCTCTTAATATTTTTAAAACACGCGTCGAAGTAAGTATTTTTATTTTTCTTCTCAATCTTGATATCAATCCCCACCTCGTTGTAGGCCCCACATCCGAAGCGATTGAGTTCGTTTCCACTACTGTCACATTCTTCCCGGCATCAGAAAGGTATTCCGCGGTTTCAAGCCCGACCATCCCGCCTCCGACTACTACAACATTGCTCCCTATATTCTTTTCTCCCTCAAGAACCTCTAAAGCAGTGAATACTTCATTTCCGGCGAGCCCGGAAATATTGGGGACTGCAACCCTGGCCCCTGTTGCCAGCACTATTGTATCAGGATTTATAGTCTGGATTTCATCAGCATTGAACTGTGAATTTAGCTTCAGGTCTATGTGATTAAGCTCGATCTGTCTTTCATAATAATCAGTGATACCTTTAAGCTCTTCCTTGAACGGAGGTACGCATGAAATATTGATCAGGCCCCCTGGCTTTTCCCTGCTTTCGTAGATAGTAACCCTGTGACCGCGGATTGCCGCCACCCGCGCTGCTTCCAGGCCCGCGGGTCCGGCCCCGATAACAACCACATGTTTAGGCTGCCCGGTTTTTCTAATAAGATTTTCATCCTCCCTGCCGAGTTCAGGATTCACCGCGCAACAAAGTTCAGCACTACCTTCGCTTCGAAGCCCGGATAATATACTGTCAAAGCAGTGGCAGCATGCAGTGCATTTCCTGATCTCACTGACACGTCCCTGTTCGGTTTTGTTTACAAAGTCCGGATCAGCCAGAAGCGCCCTTGCCAGCCCAATGAGATCAGCGTCTCCTTTTTTAAGTATGGCAGCCGCTGTATAAGGATCATTGATCCTTCCGACAGCAGCCACTGGTACTGAAACCTTTTTTTTAATCTCTGCCGCAAGGTACGTAAAAGCGCCGCGCAGTACGGACATCGGGAGCATAGGCCTTGTGGATTCATGCCAGCCTGCCCAGACATGAAGCCTGTCCGCTCCTGCTTCAACTATGGCAGGCGCGAATATAACAGATTCAGCGAGAGTTACTCCTCCCTTCATCCCGTCGTCGGCATCGAACTTAACGCAAATATTAAAATCAGGGCCAGTGAGCTCGCGCGCTTTTTTAACGATCGATAAAAGAAATTCCGCGCGTTTCATTATATCACCGCCATATTTATCCTCTCTCTTATTGGTCAACGGGGAAAGGAATTCACTAATCAGGTATCCTGAGCTGCCCATAAATTCAACGCCGTCGAAGCCCGCTTCCCGCGCTCTCAGTGCAGCCTGGGCAAAAGCAACTACCAGGTCATCGACTTCCTTTGTTGAAAGTTCCCTGGGAGTTTCCCCTGTATAACCCGACATGATCGGAGAAGGAGCCACGGATTGGCCTCCGACAATATACCCTGGTGAGTAGCGCCCTGCGTGGTTCAACTGGAGTACAATTTTAGCGCCTTCCTTTTTTACCTTTTTTGCCATAACAGACAGAGGTTTAATATGGCTGTTGCTTTCTAATAACATCTCATTTTTAATACCCGCCCTTCCGCTTGGGTGAACGCTCGTCTCACCCGTAGTTATCATGGCTACTCCTCCCTTTGCCCTGGCTGCCAGGTAACTCGTCATTTTCTCCATATCAAATCCGGCCCCCATAGGAGCCATATAAAACCTGTTCTTCAAATTTAAGTTGCTCATTTTCAGAGGTTCAAAAAGGCAGTCTAATTCAGGATTACTCATTGTGATATCTCCTGGTTATAATGTATTATAAAAGGAAAATGTATTTCAAATTTCAATGCCCGGATTTTTATACCCGGTTTGCAGGCCGGGCGATTTTTTATTTTTACTATCAATGTTAAAACTAGCTTTTAAATATATCCGGTGTCAACTATTATATCTAACGGCAAATTCGCTAAATAAATACCGATTATTTATTATAAATAAATTTCTTGAAATACAAAAGGTGAAATAATAAATTGCCCTCATGAGCGAAAAATGCGAAATTGAGAAACTTAATCAACTCAGGTTAACCGAATCCGTTTCTTCATCAGGCTGAGCATCAAAGATAGGTCCGGCGGACCTGCAGAATGTAATGAAGGATATCCGGATAACCTACAACGAGAATGTACTCGTGGGACTGGACACAATGGATGACGCGGGCGTGTACCGCGTATCCGACGATCTTGCCCTGATCCAGACCGTGGATTTTTTTACGCCGATCGTGGATGATCCTTTCACCTACGGGCAGATAGCGGCCTGTAATTCTCTTTCGGATATATATGCTATGGGAGGGAAACCTGTCACAGCACTGAATATCGTATGTTTTCCCGTTAAAAAATTTACGCTGGATATTCTTAACCAGATCCTGAAAGGCGGCCTTGACATAATGAACATAGCCGGAGTCCAGCTTATCGGCGGCCACAGCGTTGAAGATAATGAAATGAAATACGGCCTGTGTGTAACAGGAACAGTACACCCTGATAAAATACTAAGAAATACAGGACTAAAGCACGGAGATTCACTGATCCTCACAAAAGCCCTCGGAACCGGGATCATAGGCACTGCCGTAAAAGCAGGCGCTGCCTCCGAAGATATAATGGGCCCCTTTATAAAAGCCATGATCACGCTTAATGAAATACCGGCAAGAGTCATACAAAACTATGAAGTCCATGCCTGTACCGATATAACAGGCTT
>CAZVYR010000180.1:0-7947 GCA_964631555.1 uncultured Leptospirales bacterium | reverse complement strand
CGTTCCATCCGAGTTCGCTTACGACATTCTGGTTGTGTCCAGACTTGCGTCAGAAGAGAGCACCCTGAACATCTTTGCTTCTTCTGATATCAGATGATGGGGTTTTAAAAAATCGTCAATTCCTGCGGTGGTGGCATTTTCTGTGTACACGGCCATAAAATACTTCCTGTTAGTTGTATTTATTTAAAAGATGAATCTAATGCTTAATAACAACCTGTATTTTAAAGCTCGATGATTTAAGAGAAAAATTTTTTTGATTGAGAAATGACTACCAGTGTTTTGGCCGGTTTGTTCCTGGACGCTTCTCCCATATGCGGAATACTGCTGTCAAAATAAACGCAGTCTCCCTCCTTTAACAGATATTCATTTTTCCCATAATAGAATTTGAATTTCCCCTCTAATACAAAAAGTAATTCTTTTCCTTCATGGTCAAGCCAGATTTGGTGGGTTTTACAAGGATGAGTGATAACGATTGGTTCCATCATTTTTTGTTTTTTTACGGGCGCTATAGATTCATAATGATAGCCATAGGCAGTACCATGATCTGCGATTGCTTGCCGGTCTCCCTTCCGGACCAGACTAATCTGATCTTCCGGATTTTTTTGGTGAAAGAAATCCGTAATATCCACATTTAGGGCATCGGCGATTTTACTGAGACTTGCTATTGGCGGGGATTTTTTTCCTGATTCTATCATGGATAGATAACTTTTTATAAGGCCTGTTTCATCTGCCAGTTTTTGAAGTGTGAACTGTTTTTTAAAGCGCAGTTCACGGATTTGTTTTACTATCTTCCTTTTGTCCATGTCAGTGAACAAAGTTAAATATTAGTTAAAAAAAATGTCAACAAAAAATAATAATTTAATCAATAATATTATAATAATAATTCATAATTTAAAAAAATAAATTAATTGAAAAGAGACATTTGTTGGTTTTTAATTGATAATTCAAAACCAACATGATAGATATAAGCAATGTTTAACCTGCTTTATTTGAATGTTTAATTCATAGCAGTAATTCCTTGTAGAGGAATATCTTTATGAAACTAAATCGTAGTTCCAAATTTTATATATTGGCTTTTAAGGAGGTTTAATTATGGAGATCAGTTCTCATTATTACGGGATTTATGCTCTGTGTATTGCTTGTGGGATCCGCAAGGAGATTGCTGAAAAGATTGCCTATGCCTCTCAATTTGTAGATGATGCCGTTATCAATACAATTACTTTTGATAAAGATTATAAAGATAATCTTTTTTCAGTAATTGACGGTAAATCAAAAGTAACAAATATAGCCACCTGCCATTCATATTTTGTCATTAAGACTTTAAATTATCAGGCAATGATTTTTAATACATCAGCATTCCATTTTTTTCCGGGCAACAAAGGCAATACTTTTACAAAGAAGATGAGATGTATGAAGAACCCTGTTATTTTGCAGAAATTTATACAAGAGACTATAAAAGAAAAGCCGTTTATTCCTGAAAAGCTTGGAATGCTCCTTCATATTTATGCCGATACATTTTCTCATCAGGGATTTTCAGGTTTAATAAGCAAAGAAAATGACATAAACGGCCTTAAGAGTAACCAGGAAAAAGGTATCTTATCAGCAATAAAATTATTTATAAAGAAGAGAAGAGACCCTCTTTATTCTTTATTTGATAAGTTTATTCCAGCTTATGGACATGCACAGGCCTTTCATTACCCGGATATACCGTATGGGCAATGGGAGTATTCCTATGATAAATCCGATGATTTCTCCAATGATAAAGAATTTTCCGGGAATGATAACTCTGCAAGATTCCCTGAAGCCTTTGAAGCTATTTCCGTTTTTCTTGGCAATATAAAGGGAAAGGATATATATGATTCTGTTCGTCTGGAGAAAAAGGAGCAAAATATAAAATCAGTTTTAAACCTTCTGGTTAGACCGATGAGTGACAGAAAAAAAATAGAAGCATGGAAGAAACTTATTATAAAATTCGGGATACAGACCGTTCCTGATTATAGCGAGTCATTATGGCTGAAAGAAGCATTTAAAAATTACAGCAAGGATAAATTCAGCGGAAGAGTGGTTAATAAAGCAGAGTTAAGGGATGATTATAAAGATTCCTCCTGGTATGCATTTATCAGGGCAATGGAATGGTATAAACCGGAATTTTTAAAAAGACTTAAACAGGATGGCTTGCTAATTCTTTATTAGTCAGTAACACACCCCGTCCGCAGGGCGGTTCGGCTCAGGAAGCGGAGGCAAATCCTGAAGAAACAATAAAAAGCAATAAAACAAATTGTTTCTCAGAAGTAGGCGTAGTAAATTATATTTTTAAATATTATCATCTATGATCCAGGTTTCTTTTAAATAAATATCTTTATATCTTTTCGAATCAGCAAAGTTAGATATATCGTTATACAGCGGATTATATTCCCTGATCAGCCAGTACATAATGTCTTTCACATCCAGGAAGTGACTATCAACCACTGCATATCTGAAAAATAATTTCTCCTTATTTGATAATTCTATCAATTCACGAAACTCGGAAAAGTCAGGGTCCAGAATATTGCGCAATCCGATCCTGATACCGTTTTTCCAGCAGCTATAAAATAATAAATAGTTTGTAAGGCCGCCTTGCTCCTGATAGAGGCATACAATCCCGGGTAAAATAGGTATTCCGCTTACAATGTGCCTGTCAAAGAGTTGACCATGGGACCAGGCTATCTTGTAATAAACATCGTCATTATTAATTTTTTTTTCCATAAACGAGTTCCTGTAATACTAATTGATCTAAAAGATTAAAAAAATGTTGTAAATTTGTCAATGTATATTACAATAAATGAGATTGCATCAGGTCCCGGATTTATAATATAGTACAGTCAGGATGAATAATTAATTATCAATAAACAAGGAATAAAAATGGAAGAAAAGAGACAGCACCAAAGAATCCCGAAAAATGTAAAATCGGAAGTCCATTCCGATGAAGGAATGACGTTCAGCACATCAACGAATTTAAGCAATGGCGGGATATTTATTTCTACACCTGAGCCGGTACAGATCGGTTCCGAAGTACAGCTTTCCATCACCGTTCCGGATGAAGAGGAAATCGATATAAAAGGCATTGTCAGGTGGATGAATGAGTCTGAAACAACGGAATGCAGAACAGGTATGGGAATAGAATTTGTCGGTATTTCCGAAAGCCAGAAAACGAAATTAAAAAAGGTTATGGAATATAAAAGTAATTAGTGAAGGTTTATTGAAAACCGCCGGATAATAAACTATCTTATACTTTCTTTATAAACATCAATACTGACAGGTATATTTTCATCAAGAATAGGCATTACATTTTCCCTTCCGGGCTTAAAGGCTCTGGCAAGATTAACTCTGGCAAATTCGTTTTCTCTTTCTATCCTTTTCGCATAATCAATCGATTTCCAGTAACAGATATTACTCTTTGTTTCCATATTCTGAAGCTGGTACACAGCACCAAGATTATTATATGCTGATGCCAATGTCTGATAGATTCTGATGTGTTCACTCCTCCCAGGTAAAACTTTCTGTATTTTTTCTTCTTTGTCTTCAAAAAGTGAAATTACATTCAGGTATTCTCCTTTGCTTGCCTCAAGGTTGTTTTGATGATAAAAGGCATTTCCCAGTGCGAACATCAATTCCGGTAAAGCAATAAAGTCTTCATAAAGGTTAAGCCATGTGGACGTAGCTTTATCATACTGCCCTTTAATATAATATATACGTCCCAGGTTATAATATATCTCACTTGTCTTATAATTCTCCGCGAGCGCCTTTTCGTAATTGTCCTGGGCTATCTCGATATTCGCAAGTTTTTCCGAATCATCCTGCAAGTCTTCATCTTCAAATTCATCTCCAAACCGGAATTTAACTTTATCAAAAAAATAATAGAAGATATTTCCCATTATAGCATAGCTCTGCCCTATGTTTTCAGTTTCATAATAGAAGTCTTCGGTTGTAAATTCAGGTGGTGAGAGATAAGCCTGTTGAGCTTTTTTCGCGAACTTGTAAGCCTCAACAGGATCATTGGTTAAATAATAATACTTGCTCAGCATGAGATTCGCTGCAAAATAGTTCGGTTCCTTCTCCAGGGCAGTCTGCAGGTTTCTCTTCATCAGGTTTAAATTGCCCTCCTGCTCCGAAAGTTTGGCAAAAAGAAGGAATAATGGCGGATAATTTATATCCCTGACTGCCAGTGCATCCAGCACGCTTTTAACTGCAGGATACGGATTATCGCTTAAATCTTTTATAACAGGAGACTGGATACCGTAATCGATTCTGACATTCTTTGTTTCTGTTCTTTTTTTATCAAGAAAATATGATGCCAGCTTTGCCAGGAGCGCGGAGGGAACCTTCGGCAGGCTTTTATCATAGAGAAGATCGGAGTATGCTGCCAGTACTTCCGGGAACGCATCCCTGTCAATATAAAGGTTCAGCAAGCCGGAATACCCAATGATTGATTTTTTATCAACCGCTAGTATACTTTCATAGTATTCTCTTGCTTTGCGGTATTCTCCCTGGTATGAGTACGCGTTACCAATCCCATATAAAGATTTTATATTTTCAGGATCTACATTAAGGGCCTTTTTATAGAAATCAATTGCGACATCAATTTGCCTGTTTATCGGAACCACAGGTTTTATTCTATTATAATAGTATTTTCCCAGGTTAGGTTTTATCTGCTCAAATTTAGCGTCTGATAATTTCGAATAAAAGAAACCAAGGTTGTTGAGAACATCAACATTGGAGCTGTCAATATCGTATGCTTTATTGAATTTTATAAGTGCGTAATCATATTCTTTATTATGTGTATAAGCTCTCCCATAGGAAAGATACCCGTGAATGTAGTCTTTTATATAATTTTCATCTACATATTTAAATATATCTTCAGCTTTTTTGTAGTCCGTTTGTTTTTGCAGAACAGGGACTCCCGGCCTTTTAATTAATTGAACCCCTTCTTCAATATTCCTTTTAGCCATATAAGGTTTATACAGATACTGGTAAGAGAAGATTGTCGCGAGGAATGCAACTAAGGCTGCGATTCCGAATATTTTGGTAGCTTTAAGTAAGCGTGCCTGTCTTTCGCGGCCTTCCATGGTATATTCAGGCCGTGCAGCAATAACGCGCCTCTTTCTGCGCTCCGTTTCAGCCGGAGTATCGATCTTTTTATTTAATTTACTTTCCAGGTAGCCTTTTACTTCCGTTTCCGGAGTTCCGTCCAGAAGCATACGTACGAGCATCTTTATTTCCCGGGCAGGCAAAAGATCCTGTAAAATAACGTCCTTAATGATTTGTGTGAGGTTCGGATGAAAGAATTGAATGACCTTCTTGAGTTTTTTAAGCTCAGAATCCGATAAATCGATTCCGCCTTCGCCAGGCGCACCGGCTGCGTGTTTTTCAGCATGCTCGGCAGCCCCCATTTCCGGTGAAATTGCGATTAAGTCTTCCTGCTTTCCCTGTTCGTGAAGAGCTTCAAAATCTACGGAAAGCTCCGGCTCCTGCAGATCAGGTACGGCATCTTCAGTCCCGGGAGTTTCCGCAAAATCCGGGTGTTCATCAAATCCTTCAATATCAATAACCGGCAGATCGTCAGCCTGACCGCTTACCTCAGGACCTGCTGTTTCAGCCGGAAAAATTTCTTCAATTCCGAAATCAGGTCCAATATCTCCAAAATCATGAGTTTCTTCCTCCATACTTTCCGGGACAATATCTTCAATTCCTGCTTCCTCTTTTTCACCTGCATCCGGTACTTCCAGAGCCTGCTCGTCGATCAACGGTTCCAGTTCTTCTTCATCAATGCCAATAATATCCTGATCAGGGAGTTCGTCCAGGCCTTCAGCCGGTGAGATATCCTCAAACCCTTCAATCTCACCGAAGTCTTCATCAGGCATTCCAAGATCAAATTCATCTAATGACGGCTCAGATGCAGCTTCAGCCTCTTCAGGGATTCCCGCTTCATCCTGTATACTTTCAAATAACTCCCTGTCGGCATCATCAATTCCGGTTTCCGGTTCGATTTCGCCTTCTTCAGGAAAAGATATATCCATATCTTCATCAGGTATTTCTTCAGGAACCGCTTCCAAAGGTGCTTCCGGCTCTTCAATTTCCTGCACAATATCGGTTATATCCTGTATTTCTTGTGCTTCGGTTATAGGTTCTTCCAGCTCAGATATATCAGGGAATTCCCCGGTTTCATCCTCAGCCGTTATGAATTCGTCCGGGCCGGCCCCAGGTACGCTGAGGTCTTCTTCGGGTATACTTTCACCTTCTTTAAAACCCATATCCATAGAAGGTTCGCCCGATTTATCAGAATCCATGGCTGATATTTCTGAAGATATATGCTTTAGAATTCTATCAATTTCTTTAAGCTCTTCAGGCGAATGTTCTGTGTTTTCCTCTTTCTCTCCCATGTAATGGAACCCGGTTTATTAAAATTTAAAATAGATATAATAGAGTTGTTGCATTTCTCCTGAAATATAAGGGTTTTCCCCAGCCACAGGCAGGGGAAAACCAGTTTTACAACAAGTCAAATATATTTCAGGTCTAACTTGTGTAAATTTTCAGGAACACGTTAAAATAATGACTTCATGAGACATAATTATATAATTTATATTTTATAATAAAAAAGCAACTAATTTTCCGTATTTTAAAATAAATAATCATAAATATTAAAGTGTAATTATCGGTTATTAAATAAAGAAAATAAAAAGTAATTCAGGTACAATTTTACTGTCACTATTTTCCAGCCGCAAGGTTTTTATTTCAATATTTTTACTTCATATATCGACATAAAATATGTAACCCTGAATTCACTATTGCATTGATAATACAAAAAGGACCCATAATGAACAGAAGCATTAAACTAATGATTTTACTTTCACCGCTTCTTTTTTTCGGATTCACTGTACCGCAAAGCAGGGAAGGAGTGGAGTTCTATTATAATTTTCAATATTTAAAAGAACCCATTGCTCCCAGAGAAATGAAAATCGTCAGGCTGGACAATGTTGCCCGTGAAAAGGCAGTTATTGAAAACGGAGTATTGATCACATATAAAGACAGGTACGCGAAAGAGATAAAAATATCAGGGGACTTCTCCAACTGGAGACCTGTAAACATGTCAAGGGGCAAGTTCGGAATATGGTATTATTTCCTCAATAGTCTGAAATTAAAAAAACCTGTAAGATATAAATTCATTGTGGACGGGATATGGGCAATGGATCCGATGAATGACGATAAAGCAGACGATAAAGCAGGATCTTACGTGTCTATTATAAATTCCGTCAGTCATGAGGAAGGCCGGATGCTGACTTATAGATTCATATCATCCGGCGAGGTGGAATTCAGGATATATAAACCGGATGCGAAATTTGTGTCTATTGTGGGTGATTTTAACAACTGGAATCCGGAAAATGATCTGCTGGAAAAGAATAGCAGCGGTATATGGACACTTCAAAAAAAGCTTTCCCCCGGACTTTACAGGTATAAGTACATAGTGGACGGCGACTGGACTCTTGATTTATATAATGAAAAAACGGCAAGCGATGATACAGGGGATATTTGTTCCCTTATCAGCATAAACAAATAACGCAGGGCATTATTATTTTATCGATTAAACGACAATACCCCGGACGCTTATCCTTTCTCTGCTCTATAGCATTACGGTTTTAACAAGCATTCAATCGGTTTGCTGATCTTCAAGATACCCTTGTAATAATACCAATACATAAAGACTGCAAATAAATAAAAACATATTTTTTTAAATAATATGTTGACAAATTTTTAATTACTCTAAAATATAGAGTAATCTATTATACATAGGAGATCAAACTTATGAAATCCGATGAAGCTCTTGAGCAGATCGCTTATCTGAAAGAACTGACTGAAAAAACACGAATGAAAGCCGTTTCCAGTTATCCGTTTTTTATACTGTGGGGGATA
>CAZVYR010000179.1:0-7983 GCA_964631555.1 uncultured Leptospirales bacterium | reverse complement strand
TTCTTTGACTGATCCTGTGTTTATTGGTATGTCTTCTATTACAGGGTCAAGTCCCATTGATACTATGCTTTTGAATTTGTCCGCAGAATTTTTTACTCTGTCAATATAGTTCATTCTTTGTCCCTGTGTTTTTGTGTGAATAATTTTGATGCTTTTTAAATATTTCTTAAAAACCTGTTGTTCAGTCTTTATTAAAATTAATATTAAATTATTGCCTGGAGAAGAATTGATTTAATTTAATTTTCCTGCGGAACTCAAACATATACTTGGAAAAATTCAAACAGTCCTCGGGAAATCAAATTGAATCAATTCTTCTCCGTACATCGATAATATGTTTTCAAGAAAGAATAAATCTTCATTATCCTTTCTTTAATTCGTCAATGTATTTATTATAGCGCTCGTAATTATCGGTGTCAAAGAGTACGAAATATACCTGAACCGGGTAATCCTCGTTAGTCATGAATTTTAGTACAGTATCCACAGCTACTCTGCATGCTTCATCTTTGGGATATCCGTATACGCCTGTTGATATCGCAGGGAATGAAACGGATTTCAGATTATTTTTCTTTACAAGATTCATTGAATTATAGTACGAGTTTGTGAGCACTTTTTTTTCGTCTTTAGTGCCGGCTTTGTAGATGGGCCCGGGTGTGTGAATGATATGCTTTGCTTTGAGGTTATATCCCCTGGTTATTTTTGCTTCGCCGTGCCCGGCTCCGCCGAGCTTTCTGCACTCTTCAAGCAGGCCGGGGCCTGCAGCTTTGTGAATTGCACCGTCAACGCCTCCGCCGCCGAGCAGAGACGGATTAGCTGCATTCACAATTGCATCTGTCTCTTCTTTTGTGATATCTCCCTGCTTTACATGTATATAATCGAGCATATTGTTGTGTGACATTATATTTACCTCCTGCCGGATTTTTATATCCGGTTCAATTTTTATTAAAATGTTCTTTTGCGAATTCGCATTACCTGCATTTATCATCCGGGATGTAGTTTTATGCGATTCGAAGAGGATTTTGTTCCGGATTTATTTGTATTCGAATATGAAACGGAGGTGAGAGAATTAAAATAGACAGGCGGAAGCGCCCGGGCAGGAGCCGGGGATGCTTTTTTAAGTTCTGTTGTTCCTGAAATTCTGACATTCATATATTCGGAAATATACAGGTTATAGCCGCTTATGCTGAGATAACGCGCTTTTCTGTTAAATTTGTATCTGTCGTCTTCGGTCATGGCCTGCCATGAACGGACAGCATCGCGGAACATACGGCGTATAATCCTCTGCGCTTCGGTGTCCGGATTGCGCGGTATTACATGTATGCGCACACACTGCTTTCCATACCTGTAATAGAATACCAGGTTTCCGATGCGGCCGTGTATTGATTTTATCAAAGGGCCCGGTATTGCCTGTGCCATGAATCTCCTCCGTTTATTTATATGGTTTCCTTTAACCGGAATTCAGGAATAAATCCAAGCTGTCTTAAAATTTTATTTCTTTAAAAAATATATTATCGCTATATGGAGAATGATAGATATTATTTAAATTTCCGAGGATTGTTTGAGTCTTCAAAGTACATGTCCGAGTTCCGCAGGAAAATTAAATTATATCCGCCATTCTCCAGGCAATAGTTGAATAATAGTTATAAGAACTTAGCAGCGAATTGATAAAACAGCAATTGCTAAAAATTTAATATCTTTGTATGAATAAAGCAAGAACTTTTATTTTGTATATAAAGTTTTTTTATGATTTTTAAATAATACACAACTATAGTGTTTATTCTGCCGCACTGACCGCGATTTTTTTCAGGTATTTGTCATTGAGAATAATATCCTTGTAAAGCGGGCTGATCAGATCCTTGAATCCGGTTTTATCTTCGGATTTGCCTGCGATGTATTTCTTAAAATAATTCAGGTATTTTTTCGCCTTTTTTTCATTGCCCTTTCGCGCATGAATTCTCGCAAGCCAGAACAGGGTGATACTCCTGTTCCTGAATGACTGGCCGGATTCAAGAAGGGATGTCAGAATATTCAGGGCTTTGCTGTCTTTGCCTGTCTTTTCAAAATATGCTGCAGCATCGAGTTCAGTGCTTTTACCGAAGGGTTTGTCCTTCTCGTATTCATATACAAGCTGGTTTGCCATTGCTGTGACAGAAGGTGATGAAGAGGCGTTCTTTTCAGCGGTTCTCATTATTTTCTTAAAACCGCTTGTATCCCTGACAGCGTCAAAGGCTGTATCGCTTCGGAGCAGCTCAACAGAAGAGAATCCCTTTTCGGCTGCCTGTGACAGGTATTTTAATACAGCTTCTTTATTCCCGGTTTCTGCGTAATATGCGGCCTTTTCATAATCTATCCAGCAGCTTTGCATGTGTCCTTCAAGAGCTTCGAGCAAGGGAATGATTTTATCCTGGTCATGTTTTTTATAATGATCATGAAGATATATTAATGCGATCATTTCACTGTTACCAAGGGCTTTCCTGTAATATTTTTCAGCTTCTGCGAAATTTCCTTTATGTTCGAGTATAAGACCGTAATTAATATATGCCTGGTTTTTTAACTGCTTATTGAATTGTTTGTGCAGCAGCTTCATGGCCAGGTTTACCTGGTTGCTGTAATAAGCGTTGAATATATCGTGGAACGGATTTGAAATATCGGCAGTATAATCATTTGCCGTGGAGCCATGAAGTTGCAGGGAGAAAAATATGGCCGGTATTATTACTATTGGTTTGATAAAAGCAAGATTAAGCCGGGGATTTTTTTTAATATCCTGAATAAATCTGATTGCCTTTTTTATTCTTATATTCATAATTATTGAAAGCTGTAATAAAAGCTCATTGTTTATTAATTTATGGGAAAGCCCTCGATTTTATATTTTTACTTATCATTATATACTTCCTTCGTCAAATAAAAAAACGCCTGGAAATGAACAATGAGACTGATGTTCATTTTATTTTAACAAAATAATAAAAGAGTCCCATGCATAAGAACAGTATCGCATGCAGCCGGAAAAGAATAATTATATTTTTATCAGCAATAATATTGTTTATTCCTTCAGGTTCACATGAGTCCGGTGCATGGCTGGCAGATTATCTTGAACAGAAAGCTATGTGTAATTATTCACAGGCTATGGATATTCTCGCGGACCGGACTCTTGAGACCCGGGAAGCTCATGTAATTGAGACTAATCTTTTCAGGATATTTGAACTTGTCAAGTACCCGGAGCTCATTGACAAAGCGGTCAGTTCCTTTGACAGGATATCGCAGAACAGTATTGTTAAAGAAAACCTGTTTCTCAAATCCAGGATTGATTTATTTTTAATACCTCTTTTGCTTAAGAAGGGAGAGTTAAAAAAAGCCCGGGCTGTAAGGGATAAGCTCGGAACTATCAGCGATTATAAGCTGCTCGGTCCTTTTATAAATACTAATGATAAAGCTTTTAATAATCTTACAGGAGAAGCGGATTACACATCGGATGATCTGCAAAGGCTGCTAAAGAACGGAAGATGGTTCGAATCTTCAACGGACCTTGAAGGGAAACTGGATATCGGTGAATTATTCGATAGTGTCGGGGATTCAGTATTTTTCCTGAAAACCGTTTTACCGGCTGCTGATGACGGGGAATATATTCTGATGCTCGGCAAGACAGGGCATACGGATATACTGATAAACGGGGATATGGTATTTTCCAGTAAGCGCAGTCACGGTTTCTCTTTTGACCAGTATTGTTTAAAGCTCAAATTATCAAAGGGCAGGCATGATATACTGATCAGGACTTGTGCCTCTTCTGAACACGGGATAAAGCTTGCCCTGAGGTTTCTTGAAATGAACGGGAAACCTGCCGGTTACATGGATGCAGGAAAACAGCCGGAAAATATATCACGGCAGGATCATATACCCATGGCCTTGTCAATGTTCGCTGCCCTGGAACATGAAATAAATAATGATGACCCTGCAAGCGCTTTTAATGCAGGATATCTTTTTTATATTTCCAAATTGAACAGTGAAGAGTTTGGAGAGTCCGCGGATTATTTCAATAAGGCAAAGGAGCGCGGGCTTTCAGGATCAGCTTCGGATTATTATCTTGGTCTTATTGCAAAGAATGACAGTGAAAAGTATTATCATTTCAATGAGTCGATAAAATTATTTACAGGGAATATTGAGTCATTAAAAGAAATTATCTCATTAAAATTAAAAAAGAACCTGGTATACGAAGCATATCCTTTGATTTATTCTATAAAAAAGATCGATCCCAGGTGCAGATACTTTCTGAAGTATAAAACCCTGGCTTTATTTCAGCTCGGCTGGTACATTCCTGCTCTGAATGAATGCATACGAATGAAGTCCGCTGGTATGCTTTCAGCAGCTTATGGAACAGAATACAGAATACATCTTAAGAATAAAAGATACGGCGAGGCTTTGAACTCATGTAGGGACCTGTATAAACTGGACAGGTATGATCCTAATGTATTAACAAATTATATAGATTGTTGCTTTAAGACCGGGAAATATGCTGATGCCGACAGTGTGTTAAGCCAGGGCATCCGGCTCTTCCCGAACAGTATCAATCTGAAATTAAAGTATGCTGAGCTGAAGGAATATACCAGGAACCCGCGGTCCGCTCTGCCCTTTCTTCTGTCATCCAGGAGATTATCGCCTGATAATAAAAGAGTACTTTTAAAAACCGGCCTTCTTTATCATAAATTAAACAGGGATGAACTTGCTGAGCAATATATGTCCGCTGCTTTAAAGCATTATCAGGGTAATGGTCCGGATAATGAATGGATAAAAAGATACCTGGACTTTATCAGGTCAGAGCAAAAAGCAGGAACTAATTTAATAGATAATCCCGCATATATAAATAATCAGAATCTTTCTGATAAAGAGCCGGAATCTGATACAGTCGTTGCACAAGACAAAAAAGATTTCAAAAGCATTGAAAACGAAATTTCAGAGAGTCTTTTCAAAGGGGATCAGTATACAGCTTTCGAAAAGATAAGTAAACTCCTTACTGTATTTCCTGCAGAGCCTGCATCTATATTATATTATACTGAGCTTATCAAGTATGCTCCGGTTGTGTGGCATAACAGAATTGAACGGGTTTTTAAAACCCTGATCAAATCACTGGAGAGCATTGAAGACTTTCCTGCTAAAAATTTATACATACTAACATTAAAACTCGAGCTTGAGAAGCTTTTATATCGCTACAAAAGAAAGGAAGCAGAATACTATTCAAAGGCATTCTATCCTGTAAGGAAATGGTCCCTGATGGGGCCTTTCTCAAAGTATGGATATTCGGATATTGACCATGAATTTCCGCCTGAAGTAATCCGTGATCCTGAGAAAGCAAAAATAAAAATGAAAGTTATTAATATTCGAAATTCCGAAGGCTGTCTGAATCCTGCCGGCTATGTGTACCCGGTTAAAGGTGTGATATATGCAGCCAGCGCGATTAAACTCAATCAGCCTGTCAGGATCAGGGTCTATTCCTGTTCAGAGTATAAGGTTTTTATAAACGGCAGGGAGATAATCAGAAATCTTAAATCCGGGATATTCAGAAATTGCCGCATCATAAATATCCGGGATTGTGATAAAATAACTTTTATGATTAAAATCCTGATGCAGAATGATAAAAGCTGTTTCAGGATTATTGTAACTGATTTTAAAGACAGGGTTTTAAAAATCAACGCAGGTTACCCGGACTTTGTTAATACTGATTTTAATTTTACAGAGCAGATGGATTATCCGTTCGAGCATTATAATAATATGATCGCGGAGAGTGATCGTACTATCAGTAATATCAGGGATGCTGATTACAGACTTGCTCGTTATTTTCACAGGTTAGGCAGTATGGAAGCAATTGAATATTATGAAGGCGCGTCAATTACGCCGGATATGCTTAATTCATTTTATTTTGCCGAGTGTCTTTCGGAGCTAAGCTGCAGCGAACATACATCAGCAATGTATGGCAGGTCTTGTGAAATTACACGGAAATTGATTAAAAGATTCCCAGGTATTATACCTGCCCGGCATATGAAGATAAATGAGTTAATGGCTGCAGGCAAATACGAAGAAGCTTTCGGGATCAGCAGTGTCCTTATTAAAGAAGATCCGGATTATTTGCCTGTAAGGCTGGATCATGCCCGGCTATTGCTAAGGGCCGGGTATGAAAAAGAGTTTGAGAAGAAGATCGAAGCAGCGATCAACAGGTTTCCGCATTCCGTGTGTGCTTTGAGTATTCTCGCGGATTATTACTTAGTCAGGAATATTCCGGAAACTGCCAGGTTATATAAAGAGATATTGTTGCGCGAACGGTGTGAAGATTCGCTTATGTACCTGGTCAATCTTTATATGGAACTCGGAGAGTACAGTAAAATAGTTGAGCTTACGAAAAGATGTAAAGGAAATTATACGAAAGAATTAATAGAGTCATTATTTTATCTGAAGGATTACAGCAGTGCAAAAAAAGCAATATTCGGTGCTCTGGTGAAAAAAGACGATCCTTATTATTATATAAAGTTAGGGCAGATCAGTTATTTAAACGGATCAGAACCAGGAATGTACTGGAGGAAAGCACTTTTTGTGGATCCTTCGAATTTTTTTATTAATGATCTTTTAAAATACCTTGAGAGCGGGAAATTAGAGCATCCGTTTAAAGAATATATAAACAGTTCGGCCATGGAAATGTCCCGGACAAATATTCCGGTAAGCCATGATAATAATACATCAGTTGTTCCAGGCAGAAGCATGGTTTTTCTTTTAAACAAGGACGGTGGTAACAGGTTTTTCTGCACGGAAACGGTTCTGGTAAAAGGTTCGAATGCAGTTAATAAGTGGAAAAAAATCAGAGTTCTATTTCCGGGAGAAATACATCCTGTGGCTATTAGCGTGATAAATAATGGTTTGCCTGATGATTTATATACAATCAGTTATTCCAATGATGTCGGGATGATTTCTCTTCCATCGGTCAGGGACGGATCAGTCGTACATCTTGTTTATTATATAGATAATCCTTTGACAGCTATGGGCTGTAATTTTCTGTCTGTACCTGGTATCAGTATCTATGAGCCCGGTGAAAGAGTTGACCGTTTTAAATTAATGGTTATAGCAGATCGTGGAATAAAAGTATTTTTTTCTTTTAACAGGGAAGTCAATATACACTCCGAGGTAATACAGGATAATAATATTTATAATATTGAATTAAACAAGTTATCCGGCGATATGCCGTTATATTTTTCTTTTTCAACAATCCCGGAAATCAGGGATTTTGTAATGTGGTATTCAGGTCTGATGCATGGTTCATTGAACCAAGAGCCAAATATTTTTAAGCTTCAATCGACCGGGCAGATGACTCCTGAGCAAACTGTTAAGCTTGTTTATAATTTTGTTAATAATAAGATCAGGCATGTGGATAATGCATTATATTCACCGGGAAATCCCGAAGATACACTTTTTAATAAAGCAGGAAGCGCGGAAGATAAAGCAATATTAGCTTTGGCAATGCTGAAAGAATCAGGAATTAACTCATACCTGGCATTTACCGGGAATAAGTTTACCGGCAATAGTTCATTTATTTCGCCCTGGATTTTCGAGAATGTCCTGTTATATGTACCCCTTAGTATAGGCATGGGGATATGGATGGATTTTTCTGACCCGGACATAAAGTATGGGCAAACTGATAAAAGAGTTAGAGGGAAAGAAGCGTTAGTAATAATAAAAGACGGTTATGAAATTAAAAAGATTAGTGGTCACTAATAAAGGGTCTGTTTTACAACCGGTATTCAACTTGGTAATTTACTCATTTTGACTGACTTTTTTATGTTAATAATGTCAGGATTATCGATAAAATGATCTGATTTTAATAAATTTTACGCCGCTTATGCATACCTCCTGTATGAAGCGGCTGTGGCAGCCTCCTGCTGCCTTAAAATTAATTAAAATCAGATCATTTTATCGATCCAACGGTAATTTTTAAAATAAAAAGTCAGTCAA